>CACWLH010000035.1 GCA_902761625.1 uncultured Erysipelotrichaceae bacterium | reverse complement strand
TTGTTATTCTGATAAATCGTCAATGTGATGCCATCCGGCCAGGAAGGATTTGCGTCATTGTGCGGGAACTTGTTATAGCTGCCGCTCATGTCAATCTTTCCTGTTTCCTTGACAACCCACTTATAGATCGCGCTCAGCTTTGTTCCGGTATGGACGAAGTCTTTCTTCATTTCCAGACCTTCATCCTTCACGGACACATATGCACTGCCGTCATCATTCTTCCTGGTCAGCGGCTTTGCTTTACTGACTTCTGTACCTTCCATGAAGTACCAGCCGTCTGTTCCCTGTTTGATTGATTCAAGGTCTGCAAGCACTGTCTTGTTGTCATCGCCCGGCTTCAGATCAATCACTGCCGTCGGTTCAATGACCACGGAAAGTCTGCCGCCGTCCCATGCCCAGTTGCCGTCCTGGCAGATCTGGAAGCTGAACTTATCACCGCGTTTGACATTCAGCTGATCGAAACTGAACTCAATGACATTGTCATTTCCGTCACCTCGTTTCACATCGACTTTCTGTCTGTAAATCAGATTGTCATTACGCCAGATCTTAACCGTTACGCCATCCGGCCAGTCGGGATTGGAATCTTCCTGTCCCCATTTGACATATGTTCCGGTAATGTCGATCTGTCCGTCCCTGCCGGGCAGCCACTGGTAAATCGGATCGAGATAGCTTCCTGTATGAACCATGTCCTTTTTCATAACAAGTCCTTCGGACCTTCTGGATTCATAGCCGAGGCCGTCAGCGGACTTCTTTGTCAGGACTCTTGCATTGGAGGGTTCTGTTCCTTCCAGGAACCACCATCCGTCTGTTCCCTGCTCGATTGAGGACAGGTCATTGAGGACTGTGAAATTGTCGTTATTGCCGACAGCGACTGTCGGTGTCTTGCCTGCATCTTCAATGACGAAGAGGTAATTGCCGCCGTCATACGCTGCGTTTTCACCCGGATCAACAATCATCGTAATGCAGTCGCCCTTGCTGACAGGCACACCGTATACGGAGAGATCTCCTGTCACTGTGACATCGGTGCGCGGCTCAAAATACTGCTGTTTGAGAATGGTGCCGTTCTTCATCAGAAGAACTGTGACTCCGTCCGGCCAGGAAGGATTTGCATCCTCGTTGAGCAGTTTTGTATAAAGCAGATCAATGTTGATCACACCGTTTTCAGCCGCAACCCACTTGACATTGGCGGACTTGCCGTTGCCGGCAGGAACGATATAGTCTTTCTTGATCTCGACGCCGTCGCTTGTATAATACTTCTCATTGTTTTCGCAGTTCTCGATATTCACCGCACAGAACGGATCTCTGTTGAAACCATACTGGTAATACCAGCCATTGTATCCCTGTGTGCCGTTGAAATCATCGAGTGTGGATGCGAAGTTGGTTCTCTCTGTGCTGTAAGTAGCAGGAATATTGTTTTCAGTATTGCCGACAAGGCCGCTCAGGCTGTTGATCGCGAATTCATACTTGCCGCCGTCATAGGCGTTGTTGTCAATTCCGTTGACCACCATGGTGATGTAATCACCCTGGCGCACATTCAGGGAAGCGACATCCAGACGCTTTGTGACTTCCTGGTTTGTCAGCGGTTCAAATGTCTGACGGGCAAGAAGTGTATTGTTCGCATACAGGGAAACCCTTGTGCCGTCCGGCCATGCCGGATTGCTGTCCTCGTTTTTCATCTTTGTATAGGATGCCCGGATCGAGATTGTTCCGTTCTGAGCAACTCTCCACTTGATGATTGCTGAACTGTCATGTTCACCTGTATTGACATAGTCACGTTTGATTTCAAGCCAGTTATCAGAGAAGTATCTGTCCTGAACAGCATCAAACGGTGCCATATTGCGGGCATTGAACGGATCATCGCCATAGCCGCTCTGGAAAATCCAGCCGTTGGATCCCTGAGGACCGAAATCATTCTTGACATCGGCGATGTTCTGGCGGATTTCACCGGTCTCGGTCACAACAGCAGATTCATCTGCCGTTCCGTTAATGTCAATGATCGTGACATCCAGGGCACCGCCGTCATAAGACGAGTTTCCTTCCGCATCCACCATGAAATAAAGCATGTCCAGAGGTGTTACTGCCATGGAAGGAATCCTGTTCTTGATCAGAACTTCACCCGAATCAGGCACATCCACATATTCGTTGAAGAGTTCAGTTTCATTCTTGAAAATCTTGACACGGACTCCGTCCGGGAAGTCAGGCATGCCATCGTTCTGTTCAAACTTGGTATAGCGCAGACGCACATCAACAGCTCCGCTCACCGCCGGTTTCCATGCCAGAACCGCATTATGGTTGAGAGAAGGATGAATGAAGTCCTTCTTGATGGTCAGGGAAGGTGAAATACGGTCGATATATTCGCCGTCCTTCTCATGCGAAACAAGATGACAGTCAGAAGGATCATTGCCATACATATACAGCCAGCCGTTGGAACCCTGTTTACCGAAGTCTTCTGTGCTGTTTGCATTATTATTTGCTCTGCCTCCCATGGAAGGAAGGGTCTGTTTCTTGTTCACATCCGAAATGGCCACATAGAAGCTGCCGCCGTCATAAGCATTGTTCGTATTCGGATTGACTACAAAGTAAAGACTTTCCAGTTCTTTGACCGCAAGATCATTAATCTCGATCAGAGCAAAGTTTTCTTCCGTTGTGCTGATCGGAACATTTTCAAGTTTCAGCAGTTCTTTTCCCTTATAAACAAGCAGCTGAACGCCATCCGGATAGGAAGGATTCGCATCACCGTTGACATTCTTCACATATGCAACCGTGACATTGACCTTGCCGTTCTGGGCAGCGCGCCATTCGAGAATCGGAGAGACGCCCTGCGCTGTATGTACAAAGTTATTCTTGATTTCCAGGCCGTTTGCACCGGTCTGCGTATATTGTTCCCCATTGAAGCGTTCCATCCGCTTGGAACGTTCAGGCTTTCTGTAATCGCCATAACGGTAGAACCAGCCGTTTGATCCCTGGGCTCCGAAATCGATGACATTGAACGCATCGTTTGTGCGGCTCGGATCATCTTCAAAAGGAGGTTCGTCATCCGCTTTGGCAACAAACGCCTCCGGCCAGAATTTTTCAATGATTTCAGTTCCGCTCTCACTGTTTCTGCCTTTGCCGCCTGAGATCAGAGCCGAAATGCCGATTGCACCTGCCAGCAAAACCAGCAGTGCAGCTGCTGCTGCAGCACCTTTTTTGTGTTTTGCGAACAATGCCGCAAGCAGTGCTGCGAGACCCGCTTTTCTCTTATTGTTTTCAGCCATAGTATTACCCCTTCCGCATGGTCTTACTGATAGAGATTGAAATGATCAAATGCCGCGGTTGAATCAATTCCGAAGAGCTGCCAGTTGAGTCCCTGCGAAAGGTACATTCTGGCAGTCAGTGCCACTTCGTCATCGACATACATACTTACGACCCCGCTGTCAACGAAGATATTGATATGAATGGAATCACGTCCGCCGAAATCAAAATCAATAAATGACTGCGGATCAGTATCCATCAGACGGTCCGTGTTATAGAATTCGATCCTGTTCTCGGGGATGTTGAACACATAGTTCAAAGTACTGACATTGTTGAGACCCGATGCGAATCCGATCCCGAACTTATCATCATCCTCATAACCGGAAATATCCGCTTCAATCCGGCCGGCCTGTTCAAAGGTTTCAAACTGAACAATTTCATATTCATCACCGGCGAACTGCCATCCGTCGTCCAGTCTGCTGACTGTATCAGTCATCACAACCGGTTCCTCGCCGAGCTGATGCGACATATTCGCAATCACGCTTTCATTGGCAACCGCCCTCAATGTGCCGTCGCTTTCCTGTTTCAGCTGGTGAACCACCACATTTCCGGCCCAGTCATACTCATTGGCGTCATCGTGATCGACTTTGGTGCCGTTCCAGCCGACGCAATAGAGATTTGTTCCATCTGTTTCAAGTCTGCCTGCATAGAAACCGTTTCCGTCCACAGTATCATGCTCAGGCTTTGTAAAGGGGCCGCTGATCGAATCGGAAATCCGGTAATGGACAACTCTGTCCGGCCACTGATCAGAGAAGGTGAGATACCATTTGCTGCCGAATTTGATCAGTGTCGGACATTCCATATTGGTTCCGTATCCGAGGTCATCCTTAAAGAAGATGCCTCCGTCTTCCCACTTGCTGAGATCTTTGGAGGTGTATTTGACAATAACGCCGGTTCCTTCCGAACGTGTGACCACAAGCATCCAGTACTGGCTTTCTTCAGGAACATAGATGACATACGGGTCGCGGAAATCCTTCTGGGAATACGCTTCCGCTGCCAGGAAGGTATCCTCCGGAATTTTTGTCCAGTTCAGCATATCCGGACTTGTCGCATGCATGATCGCTTCCGTCGGCTCACGATAGTCATTATGACCGGTAAAGAATGCATGATACAGACCGTTATTATCTTTGATCACGCAGCCGGTACCCAGGGCAATATCCTGATCATCAGCCGTTTCGCCGTATGGAAGAACAATGCCCTTGTCTTCAAAAGTGCAGTAGTCTTCCGTTGTCAGAAGTCCCCAGGGATGATAACCGGTTTTCCCGTCACGCAGGTCAGCCAGATAGAAGATGTTCATTTTCCCGTCATCATAGAAAGGCATCGTGTCACCGATCAGAGCCATATCTGTTTTCGGGAAAACCTGAACAGCTGCGCCTGCTTCTTCCTCTGACGGAACAGCGGAACTATCCGGACTTTCCTTCTGTCCACCGCATGCACACAGCATCAATATGCATACGGCAGCGATCATTGAACGCTTCCTCATAAAGTCTCCTCCATTGTTTGATACGATTACGGAATATTGCATTTATTCAATTGCCTTATATATGCAACCGACGCAATTGTGCAAATGCACATTTACCATTATTTATTCTATATATAATTCCGCAATAAATTAAATACTTATGCTTTAAATAAAGCAAAAAAATCTCTCAAATCACACATACATGAAAATTTTTTTCAGAAACATTGCATGATCTGCGGTGAAACAGCTTATGCGCCTGGCTCAGAGACCGCATATTTTTCCGGCTGCCGGCACCATGCACGAATGTCACCGCTTTGTTTTTCTGTTCAGGTTTTTCAGTTTGGTTTTCTTCACATATGCGATCCGAATGGATAAGGGCAGCACTCTCACAAGATTGTTGATCCATCCAGGCACAATCACCGCTTTGCCCTTTTGAATCTTTTCATATGCGATCCGTGCGGTTTTTTCCGCGTTCATGACAAACCGCGGTTTCCTTCCGCCTGACTTCATATAAAAATGCGTATCCACCGGTCCGGGACAAAGACAGCACACATGCACTCCGGTTCCTCTGGTTTCTTCCGCCAGCGCCTTTGTATAATTCAGCACAAATGCTTTTGATGCATAATAGCCTGCAATATACGGACCGGGCTGAAAGGCGCCGGTGCTTGCCACATTGACAATTGTGCCTTCACCGCGCTCAATGAAATCATTCAGAAACAGCTTGGTCAGGCTCATCAGGGTTTCATCGTTCAGACGCACCATGGTTTCTTCCGCTTCCAGCGGGATTTCCCAGCTTTTCCCGGTAAAGCCGATGCCGGCGTTGTTGATGAGCGTGCTGATCTGCCTGTCTTTGACCTTATCGTAAAGACTTTTCGCCGCATTGCGCTCAGAAAGATCGAGTGAAATCGTTTCGCAGCGCACATGCCAGAGCTGCTGCACCTCATGTTTTGCCTCCTGCAGTTTCACCGTATCTCTTGCGCAGAGAATCAATTCATTCCCGTCAGCCGCATACAGTTTTGCCAGTTCCAGGCCGATGCCTTCCGAACCGCCCGTAATCAGTACTGTTCCCATATATTGAGTATAACATTGCCCATCGATGATCATTCACACATCAGCTTCACATTTTTGTTCAGATAACGTTCACATTTCCTTCATGGTTTCTTTTCAATTCTCCCCTATACTGACAACTGTAAACAGAAAGGAGCAGGAACAAGCATACACGGTTGAATTCTCCCTTAAATAAATCCCTTTCCCCCGGAATTCAATCTGTAATACTGAAAATGCACCGGAGTGCCACCCCCCCTCATCGCACTCCGGCGTATTTTTGTGTATGATTGCATTGGAGGATTTAACGATATGATTTATCCTGAATTTCTGCACAAGGGAAGCACGATCGGAATCAGTGCGCCAAGCGCAGGGGTCGGACGCAAGCTCGATGATTTTGACCGCTCCCTTTCAACTCTGAAAAAGAAAGGCTGGCAGATCAAAGAAACCGCATCGGTGCGTCTCAATGATGTCAGAGGCGGAGACGCGAAAACCCGCGGTGAAGAACTCACTTCCCTCTTCAAAGACAAAGAAGTTGACTTTGTCATGGCCGCAGCGGGAGGCGATTTTCTCAATGAAATACTGGAATATGTGAACTGGAATGTATTGAAGAAAAATCCGAAATGGCTGATGGGCGCTTCGGATCCGACCGGTCTTCTGTTCCCGTATACCACCCTTTATGATGTTGCCACCATCTATGGCGCCAATGCCGGTTCCTATGATATTGAGCCGCTGCCGAAGTATCTCAAAAACAATCTGGAAATCATTTCCGGCAATCTCATCACGCAGAAAAGCTTTTCCAGATATATGAAAACACCCGGCTTCCTGGCTGAGAAAATCGAATTCGACACGCCGGTCAGATGGAAATCCACACAGGGTGATCTCCATGTGAGCGGCCGCTGCATCGGCGGATGTATCGATGTGCTGAAAGATCTGATCGGCACAAAGTTCGACGGTGCGAAGAAATTCGTTAAAAAATATCAGGATGACGGAACCATCTGGTATTTTGACAATTTCTCCCAGAGCGCGGAAGTCTTCTACCGCACTCTTGTGCAGATGAAATATGCGGGCTGGTTTGTTTATACAAAAGCGGTCATTGTCGGCCGGGTTCTCTTTGAATCCAGTGAGACAGGCATGAGCTATGAGGACGCGGTGAAGCTTGCCCTGCCGGATATTCCGGTACTTTATCAGGCGGATGTGGGCCATACCATTCCCTCCATGACCATGATCAACGGCGCATTGCTTGATCTTCGTTTCGAAGGGAAAAAAGCTGAATTGAATTATTCATTAAAGTGATGCAATTTTTATGGAACGTGCTACAATAGATACGTTCCGTTTGGGGTATTAGCTCAGCTGGGAGAGCGCATGGTTCGCAATCATGAGGTCACGGGTTCGATCCCCGTATGCTCCACCATATCAAAGGGAGACCGTTCAGATCTCCCTTTCTTTTTGTTTATAATCTCATCCGGATCAGGCCTGTTACATGCCTGTGTCCATGATTCATTCCGCCTGTTTTTTCCATGCGGAAGTGCCGAGCACACCGACAACCGCATGCGGCACATAGGGCTCTTCCAGATATCTGATTTCCTCTTCTGTCAGTTCGAGATTGACCGCCCCGACAGCACCGTCAATATGGGAAACCTTCGTTGCGCCGACTACCGGTGAGGTCACCTTGGTCAGAAGCCATGCAAGTGAGATTTCCGTCATGGAGACGCCTCTGTTTTCAGCCAGCTCATAAACACGGTTGATAATCAGCGCATCCTGCTCTGCGGTTGCGTCATATTTTGTTTTCGCATAGGCATCCAGTTCCAGACGTTTTGATGTCTCACCCGGCTTTCTGGAAAGTCTTCCGGAAGCCAGCGCGCTGTAAGGGGTCATCGCAATGTTGTCCTGCAGGCAGAGATTTCTGAGTTCTCTTTCATCTTCGCGGGCCAGCAGATTGTAATGGCTCTGAATGGAGACAAACGGTGTCAGCCCTTCTTTTTCGGCCAGCGCATTCGCTTTGGCAAGCTGCCAAGACCAGCAGTTGGAAATACCGATCGCACGGATTTTTCCGGCCTTTTTCGCATCATCCAGTGCGCGCAGGGATTCAAGAACAGGTGTGTTGTAATCCCAGCTGTGCATGATATAGAGATCGATATGATCCGTATCGAGTCTTGTCAGTGAATCATCAATGCATTTGCTGATCCATTCTGTGCCTGTATATTGATTCAGTGCTTCGCCAAAGCGCGGCGTATACTTGGTCGCAATGACAGCCCTGTCCCTGACATCCTTCAATGCTCTGCCGATGAACTCCTCACTTGTGCCGCCCTGATAAGCCATGGCGGTATCGAAGAAAGTGATGCCCTGATCAAATGCGTAATCGATGATCTTTTTCGTATCCTCATAGGGAAGTGTCCATTTGTGAAAGCCCGCCTCGGCATTGCCGAAACCCATGCATCCAAGACAGATCCTTGATATTTCGATCTCACTGTTTCCAAGCTTTGTATACTTCATTTCTCCTCTTCCTTTCTTTCCATGATTGTCGACAGATTCATCATAAAAGTTAGAGTCCGCTCTAAGTCAAGCATGAAACGGCGGTGAACAAAAAGAAAACCCGGCATTTTCACCGGGTTCACCAGCGATGGATTATCTGCCGCCAAGCAGTGTGTTCAGGATGGAGAAGAGTGAATTGACTCCCACCTGGCCGTTGCTGTAAACGGCATTGTTGGACTGGCCGCTGAGAATGTTGAACAGCGACTGGGACTGCGGCTGGGTGAAGTTTGAGCCGCCCAGGAAGTTATTCAGCAGGTCATAGCTGTTGTTGTAATTGTAGTTGGATGAATTGCCCAGTCCGAACAGATTGAGCAGGGAACTGTTCTGGGAAGGTGTCTGGTAATAGCCGTAGTTTGTGCTGCCCAGGCTGTTTCCGAAGAGACTTGAGAACAGATTGTTTGTGACGGAAGGCTGCTGTGTGCCAAGCAGTGAATTCAGCAGACCGCCGGAGGAATAGCTGTTATAGGATGTCTGCTGTTTCTTCTTGAACAGCTTCAATAACAATATGATCAGAATGATTTCCTTCAGCTGCAGTTTGCCGTCAAACAATGCGCGCACCGCCGGCTGATCGGCCGCTTTCGAGGCGGAAAGATCGCCTGCGAATTCCATCAGTTCCTTCGCATCGATCGCACCTTCGGACTGTCTGTAAAGCTGGACAATCTGATTGTCATCGAGTTCTTTGAGCACATCGGAGATTTCCTGCTCACTGACATCGCCGCCCAGAATCTGTTTCAGTTCCGTATTCTCCTCGGACGCATTGCCCCATGGCATGGAGCGGGTCACGGCTGCCGGTGTCTGATAAAGGCGGTTCAGAAGATCGGGATCATTGCTGATCGCTGCTGATACTTTCTCAAAATTATTCATATGATTACCTCACTGTATTGTTACTTTTCATTATAGCAGTCAGAATTCATGAATGTATCCATCGAGCAATGAATTTCTTCACGCATGTAAAAAGCCTGCCATCTCTGACAGGCTTGAAGATTATTCAGCGACCAGTGATACCGCCTCGGGAATACTGACCGAGCTGACTTTTTCACCGACGGTGCCGTCCTCATTCAGTCTGAACGAGACAACATCATTGGTGAAACGGTTGGCGGAAAGCAGATAGCCGTCCAGAAGGATGAAATCACGCGGATGTCTGCCGCCGCATGAAACCGTCTGGATCAGAGTCGGCACATGATCCTTAAGATCAACAACCGAAATGATATCCATGGTTCTGGTGGAAATATAAACCTTGCTTTCATCATCGGACAGACGGATCGCCGCCGTGTCGCGTCTGTTCTTCTCACCGTTGGGAAGAATGGAAATCGAGGAGAGGATTTCCCAGTTCTTCGATGAGATCACAAACAGCTCATTGCTTAACTCACTGGCCAGATAGAGATACTGTCCGTCTTTGGAGAAGATTCCGTGACGCGGACCGGTGCCGTGATTGAAATGAATGGAACCCAGACGGTTGAGATCTTTGTCAAAGATGATGACTCTGTCCAGGAAAAGACACGGAACAAGCACCTTGTCCTCATGGAAAAGCACCTGATGGCATCCTGCACCGTTCCGGATGATTTCGGTATGAATGAATTTCAGCGTATTGTCCTCATTGATCTGTGCCAGGCTGACCGTGCCGTCATGATAATTCGCGGTATAAAGCCTGTCTCCGTTTCTGCCGATATAGCAGGAAGTGCGCTGTTCATAACTGATCGCATCAAGAATTTCTCCTTCCCGGCTGACCAGCGCAATTCCCGAGCCGCCCTTGACGTCGGCCGCAGCGGAAATGATCCCGTCCTGAAGATTGATGTATTTGGGATTTTCAATTGTGCATAAGAGTTCAGGATCGGAAAGAATGCCGTCCTCAAAAGAGAATCTGTAAATTCCCTCTGATCCTGTCCCTGTGTATGTGCCTGAATAAACTGTTTTCTTCATATGAAAATTATATCAGTTATCCGCGTATCCGGACGTCAAAAAAGCATCCGTGTGCCGGATGCTCAGGGCTGTGTCTGTGTGTTTTCCTCGGTTTCCTCTTCAAAGGTTTTTTCTTCGATGGAAAGATATCTGCACAAAGCTGAATAATACTTTTCAGCGATCAGCTGATAGCCTTCGGGATTGTCCCAGCGGCCGATATCGGTTTTGTTTGAAATGAAGAACTGTTCAACGACCACCGCCGGGATTTCCGTATTTTCCAGAAGTGTCCATGTCACGGGAATCTCATCCTCAGCGAATTCAGGCTGCTCAGCCGATGCCTCGGTCACTTCAATCGAATAAGTGCCGCCGGCCTGTTCGCGGTAATAGAGATAATTCTCAGTGGCATTCCAGTCTTCCGCGCTGAATGACGCAACGATTTCATCGGCGAATTTCTTCGCTTCCTTTTCTCCCTTGCGTCCCTCAAGGTTTGTATAGACTCTTGTTCCGCTCACCTTTTCATCGGGATCCCAGCCGCCGTGAATGCTGAGAACAAGCTCTGGCTGATCCTCATTGATTTTCGCAGCGCTGTCCAGAACCGCCGCCTCGGAACCGGCCGGATGGGTTCTCAGCACAACGAAACGCTCATCCTTGCTCAATAATTCCTCAAGCGCATTGACCGTCTTTTCATTGATATCCGACTCGGCGATAAATCCGGTGAAGCCTTTGTTCGCTCCGCCGAAAGCAGCGTCGAGTTCAATTCTGAATTCCATTCTGCTGTCCGAGCTGCCCGCAAACAGACAGCCGGTTGTCAGAAACAGCAGCAGGCCGCACAGAACCGCGACCATCGGATCATTCAGGCTGTATTTCAGTTTTCTTTGTTTCATCTGTATTGTCCTTCCAGATCCTCAAGCTCCGCATCCGCTTTCATATGATCGATGATCCGCTTCATCAGCTGTTCCATGTCGCTGTTTTCCGAGTAATCCGCTTTTACCATGTAATTGGCACGGCCGTCATCAATCAGCTTTTTCGCTGTATTGACCGCCTTGGGACTGTCCGGGTTGTATACGGCAACGGAACTGCCGCCATACTCCTTCACCAGACGCATGCAGGGCACATCGGTGATGCCGTCCGCCACATAGACCATTCTCGTAAAGGGAATGGGTCTGTGTTTCGGATCCACATATTCATTGAGCGATCTGTCATCACTTTCATCAAGCACCTGTTTGTTGATACGGAAAATATACTGTGTCTTGGTCGTGTAATTGACAACCTGGGCAGGCCATACCGCGATGCCGTTTTCATAATAATAGCAGCACGCATAGATCTTGCGGAATTCATCGGCGATCGATGTGTTTTCAATGATCTCCTTCATGCCGGAGGAGATGATGTAATGCTCGATGAAAAGACCGGCTTTGCGGCCATAGTCATTGATCCGCCTGAACCATGTTTCGACACCAGGATAAAGCTCGATCTGCCTGCCGGGTTTGATGAACATATCTTTTGTCACGGGACTGCCCTGTTCCGTGAATTTCTTCTGCAGATGGTAAAGATATGCGCTGATCCCGTCCATTCTGTAACGGACGGTCAGTTCGGTCACCTCATCCCAGAAAACCCTGGGGCTCTCATAGCCAAGAGAGGGAATCAGGCTGTATTCCTGCATATCCTTTGTGCAGAGTGTTTTGTCAAAGTCATAAAGAATCGCTGCTTTTTTCATAAAAGTTATTATAGCACGCACAGTCCGGATCGGTGTGCCTGCGCTTATGAAACCATGCATAACCGCTGGAAAAAAACATTTCCGCATGGCCTCAGGGCTGTATGGAAATGTTTGTTCTGTGATTAAAGACTCAGCAGTTTGAGAATCGCAGCCACATAGATTTCAGCCTGCAGCAGCAGTTCCTCAATCTCAACATACTCATTGGCATTATGGATGCGGTAATCCTTGCCCGGGAATGCGCAGCCGAATGCGACGGTGTTGTCAATTCCCTTGGCATAGGTGCCTCCGCCGATCACCATCGGCTGTGTCTTGGTATCGAAGGTGACCTCCTGATAGGCTTCCAGAAGTGATTTGACAAGCGGTGATTCCGGATCGAAGAAAAGCGGCTCCACCGTATTGAGGATTTCGATCTCTCCGCCGTCATCCTCCATATGTTCCTTCATCATCTTCACAACCTGTTTTGAATGCAGGGTAACCGGGAAGCGGATGTCAATGGAGCCCTCGACCACGCCGTCCTTCATGGCAATCACGCCATTGTTCAGCGTCAGGGCGCCATATTGATCGGAGCACTTTGCACCGACGCTCTTTCCGTCTGTTTCCGTACCGAAGTGGGTGCAGTAGAAATCAACAAACGGATCCTGATAGCCGGCCTCTTTCAGACCGCACATCAGCCAGGAGATCGCATTGGTGCCAAGCTCAGGCAGACTTGCGTGGGCAGCGACGCCAATCACGGTGATCGCAACGGTGTTTTCGCTTTCCGCAATGTCAAATTCGATATTGTTGTTGGTAAAGTAATCTTCAAGCTTCTTTCTGGAGAAACTGCAGCGGTCCACACTGACCGTGCACTTGGGGCAGACAACATTCTTCGCCGTGCCGCCTTCGATGGCGCGGATGCCGGTCTTTTTGGAACGGTAAACCGCACTGATCATTCCCTTTTCGCCATGAACGAGCGGGAAATCTCCGTCGGGTGTGAATCCATAGTCAACCGAGCCTTCCTTTTCGACATAGTGGGCAAGGCACTTTGAACCGGTTTCCTCGTTGGTGCCCATGATCAGACGCACGCGCTTGTTCACATCAACGCCCATATCACGGATGACTTTCATTGCAATCATGGAAGCGACAACCGCTCCCTTGTCATCGCTGACACCGCGTCCATAGAGGACGCCGTCCTTTTCGCACATGACAAACGGATCGGTATCCCATCCGTCTTCCTTTCTGGCCGGTACAACATCCAGATGGCCGACAATTCCGATCAGCTGAGAGCCGTGACCCATTTCCGCATATCCCGCGTAATTGTCAAGGTTGACTGTTCTGAAGCCGTCCTTCTCCAGCATGGTCAGAGCTGTTTCCAGCGCCTTGCGGGGTCCTTCTCCAAACGGGGCATCCGGTGCGGGTGTTCCTTCCACACTGTTGATTGAAACAAGCCGGCCCAGTCTGTCGACAAGCTCCCCTCTGTATTTTTCTACCATAGATCTGACATCCATGAATTCTTCCTCCATAAAACAAGGCAAATTATACTACTTTTTCTTACAATTGAATATCAAGACGAACCGGGCAGTGGTCACTGCCGATCACCTGATCCAGGATCATTGAATCCTTGACGTGATCCATAAACCGGTCGGAAACAAGGAAATAATCGATTCTCCAGCCGATTCCCTTCGCCCGTGAATTGAAGCGGTAGCTCCACCATGAATACTGGACTTTTTCCGGATAAAGGGTGCGGAATGTATCCGTGAAGCCGCTGCTTAACAGTTCGCCCAGCTTGGCGCGCTCCTCATCGGAGAAGCCCGGATTCATATGATTGGAGGCGGGATTGCGCAGATCGATCTCCTCATGGGCCACGTTGAGATCGCCGGTGTAGATGACCGGCCTGGTCTCATCCAGCTTCTTCAGATGTTTCCGCAGAAGATCTTCCCATTCGCAGCGGTACGGCAGTCTGGCCAGCCCGTCCTTGGAATTGGGCACATAGGCGCACACAAACCAGAAATCCGGATATTCCAGGGTGATCACCCTGCCTTCCTTTGTGGTGTCGCCTTCGATTTCATAGGTGACGCTCAAAGGTTCTTCCTTTGTATAGACCAGCGTTCCGGAATAACCCTTTCTTTCCGCGCTGTTCATATACAGATGGCGGCCCGGGAATTTCATGGCCTCCTCCATCTGTTCCGGCTGCATCTTTGTCTCCTGTATGGCGAAAATATCCGCGTCCTGTTCATTGAAGAAATCCGCGAAGCCTTTTTTCATGCACGCCCTTAAGCCGTTCACATTCCAGGAGATCAGCTTCATGCGCGTGAAATCCTTCTGGTGGCTTCCTTCAGCCACGCTCTGTCACTTTCATTCAGATGGTCAGCCAGCTTTTCATATACCATTGCGTGGTATGCATTAATCTGGTCAATCTCCTCATCATTGAGATATTTCATATCAATCGCATCCAGATCGTACGGGCAGTATGTCACATTCTCAAATTCCAGGAACTGGCCGTAGAAGTTCTTTGTGCCTTTGACAACCAGAAGCTCATTTTCAATGCGGATGCCGATCTCATGAGGCAGGTAGATTCCCGGTTCATTGGTGACGATCATACCCGGCTCAAACCGCTCTCCCTCACTCTTGCGGGGCATTCCCCAGCGGATGCCGTGCGGGCCTTCATGCACGGAAAGCACATGGCCCACGCCATGGCCTGTGCCGCACTGATAGTCAATATCCATCTGCCACATCGGTCCTCTGGCAAGAATGTCCAGGTTGAAGCCGGCTGTGCCATAGAGGAATTTCGCTCTGGAAAGGGCAAGATGGCCCTTGAGCACCATGGTGTAATATTTCTTTTCCGTTTCCGTCAGTTCATCAAGCGCGATGGTTCTGGTGATGTCGGTGGTGCCGTCCTTGTAGGTTCCGCCTGAATCCACAAGCAGGACGCCTCTGGGCTTGATCTGTGCATAATTGTTTTCATCGGCGGAATAATGCATCATCGCACCGTTTGCCTGATAGGCGCAGATGGTATGGAAGGAAGGCTCAATATAATCCTTCTGCTCGCTTCTTCTGTCATAGAGATAATTCTGGGCGGAAAGCTCGGTCATATCTCCTTTTGAAACATTCTCCTTGACCCAGTGAATGAACTGCACCATGGCAACCCCGTCCTTGACATGGGCATTGCGCAGATTGCGGATCTCGGTGCTGTTTTTGATCGCCCTGAACATGGTGATCGGAGACGTCTCATTGATGATGAAATTGTCTTCGGCCAGATGGGTGTAAAGCGCTGTGTTGAGCTGCTTCAGAGAAGCCCAGATTCTCTTGCCGTGCATTTTTCCGAGATCTTTTGAAAGACTGTTGTAAGGCTTGAGGGTCACCTTGTTTTCATCCAGATAATCCTTCACCTTCTTTGTGACCTTGTCGCCGTCCGCATAATAGCTGACCGAACGCATTGTCACCATCGCAAATGCATAGGCAACCGGTGTGCAGGCGATGTCATTGCCGCGCAGATTGAGCAGCCAGCAGGGATCCTCAAGCGCGGTCAGCACGAGCACATCGGCTTTCTTTTCCTTCATTGCCTCACGCACACGTGCGATTCTTTCTTCACAGCTTTCACCGGTCCATTTCTTTGCCAGCACAAAGAGCGGCTCTTTGGGCATCGCGGGTCTTTCGTTTCCCCACACCATTCCGGCCAGATCATAATCTGTGGCAAGTCTGCCGTGTTTGAAGGAGATTCTTCTTTTGAGAGCGAGCGAATCAGCCGCGGACACCACTCTGCCATCATAGCCGAGCGTGCCGTTTTCAGGCAGGGAATCAACCAGGAAATCCATTGCGTCGGGAACGCCCTCCTGACGCATTCTCATCAATTCAACACATGTGCCTTCCAGCTCATGTTCAGCCTGGGTGAAATATCTGCCATCCGTCCACAATCCGGCGAAATCCTTTGTGACAATCACGCATCCGGCTTCTCCGGAGAAACCGGAGATATAGGATTTGCACTGGAAATAGGGAGCGGTATATTCCTGGGAAAGATGATCATCCTCGTTGGGAATGTAATATACATCGATTCCCTTTTCACGCATCAAAGCGCGCAATGCTTCAATTCTTTCATTCACATTCATGGACATTACCTCTTATTCAAATGTTAATTATACCTGTTTCATTTCAACTTTTCAGCTGAGATACGTCGGAATGAATGCGATGGCCTGTTTCTGCTTTTGAACCTGTATTGTTTTCCGTTTTAAACAGCGGAAATTCACGGAAAATACTGCGTTTTACGGTCATTCCTCAGCGCTGAAATCACTGCGGATCACAAATTGCCAAAACAAAAGCGCTTACATTGTCAGAATGCGCGCAGTCAGGGACTTCTGTCCTTTAATACCGCCGTTTTTTGGGATAGAATGATATGGATAAGGGGAAAGCATGGCAGTTATCACCAAAGTATTTTCAATTGCGAATATTTCCATCCAGGCAAGCGCCGATACCGTTGAAAAACGGGTAGGCGCCATGAACGGTGTCCGCTTTGTCAGCGTCACGCTTTCCAGCAACACCATGAATGTGGAATTCGATCCGGACATCTGTGATGAGAAGACGATCATCCAGACGGTCCGCTCGTGCGGATATGATGCCTATACCAAGGAAATGCCGGCAGTCAATGAGGAGAGCGCTCCCGCTGCGGAAACACTCTTTTCCAAAGAGCTGATTCTGAGTGCCGCGTGTGCCCTTGTTCTTTTTATTCTTTCCTTCATGCCCCACACCTTCTGGATCAGCGCAGCCATCAGCGTCGTTGCCTTCTGGCTCAATTTCCCGATGATCTCGGAAAGCTTCGCGGAACTGCTTCAGAAAAAACGGCCCGGGGCGGCCTCCATCCGGCTGGGTGCCTATCTGATCACCATGGTGTGCGGAATTGTCTGGGGATTGAAGGGAAACAGAGCGGGAGTGATGTTCCTGTTCTCCGGATGCGCCATTGTGCTGTTCTCAGCTTTTGAAAAAAAACTGATCACGCTCAGCCGTCAAAGCGCCGCCAGATCGGTCAGTGAAATCAGACAGTCCCTTCCTAAAACCGCTTCGGTTTACCGCGACAGGAAGGAAACGATTGCCAGTGTCAATGAGATCACCGAAAACCAGATCATCATGATCCGTCCCGACGATGTGATTCCCGCTGACGGCAAAGTCATCCGCGGCTTTGCGACCATGAATGAATCCGCTCTGACCGGAATGGAAACACCGGTTGAAAAGAGCGAAGGCTCCTATGTCTATGCCAACAGTGTATGTCTGTCGGGCTCGGTTGAAATCCGGGCGGAGAAAACCGGCAGCGCCACCGCCATGATGAGACTTGCCTCACTCGCGGAGAAAACCGGCTATGATGATTCATTCCAGTCCCCGTTCAAGAGCTTCGGCAGATATCTGATGATCTATATCGCCATTGCGGCCATGATCGCCGCGGGAGGCTGGCTGTTTTCAGGAAAAGACGCGGTCTTTGCGCTGAACGTGCTGATCGGTGTGTTATGCAGCGCCTCGCTCAGAACCCTGGCCCTCTCTTCGGAAAACGAAGTCATGAATGCGGCCGGTGAGGCGATGAAGAACCATGTCATCTTCCGCAGCGTGGAAGCGCTGGAAATGATCGGCAAAACCGATTATGCCGTGATTGAACAAAGCGGATGCGTCAGCGAGGATGAGCTGAGTGTGAGTGATTTCATCTGTGCCGACGGAATGAGCAGAGGCCGTCTGGAATATATCGCCTATGCGCTGGAAAGCAGAAGCGACAGACCCTTCGCAAGAGCGATCACCCGCTATCTGCGCTCACGCCGCATGGACGCCACCGACATCGCGGAATTCACCCGCCTCTCACGCAAAGGCAGACATGCCCTGCAGTCGCTGAGCTCCTACCGTTCCCTCACCTGGGAACAGATCACCCAGGAGAATATTGAACATTCAGAATGGGAAGAAAAGGTTCTCTCTTTGAAGAATGAAGGCAAACGGGTTCTCATCTTCACTGACAATGATCAGATCATCGGTGTGATCGCGGCCGTGCGTCCGCTGATTCCCGGTGTCGGCGATACTTTGAAAGCACTGGAAAATGCCGGTGTGGAACTGTGGATGTTCTCGGATGCCGATGAGGATGAAACCAGAACCGCAGCGGAACGGCTCAATCTTGAACATGTGCTGGTCCATCCGGAAAAAGATGAAAAGGAAAGACTGCTTGCACAGCTGGATCACGAAGACACAATCACCGCTTATATCAGCCGCACCCCTGACGATATTTCCCAGGAGGATGCGGATATCACCATCGCGATCGGCACCGGCGCAAATACGGATATTCCCGAAGCCGGAATCCTTCTCACCCGCTGCCGGCTGTCCGATTTCCTTTACGCCTTCACGCTTTCCAAACTGCTCAATGAGCGGATTGCCCGCAAACAGCTTGCCATCCTGATCTATCATGCGGCGGCGGTATTGCTGTTCGGGTTTATCCTGCCGGCGATGTTCTCCTTCCCGCTGCCTCCGATCATCGCGCTGATCTGCGCATGCGCAGCCCTGTGCGTTGTCATCAATACAAAAAAAGAATTCCGGTGAGACTCTGCTGATTCTCGACGACAGTCTCTGTATTTCGGAATTCTTTCTTTTTGCGTTTTTTTAATTTCCGGTTTGATTTTTCCGGTGAAGCAATTTCTTCTTTTTTTATCAATGGTCCGGTGCTTTCACCACCGTCATGAAATATCGATTTCAATGGCAACAGTTATCACTGTTTGTTTAAGTATTCAATTGTCAGGTAATTTTGTCCATTGGTCTGCCCTCATGCAGACTTTCACTTTCCTGATTTAAAGTGACCGGATATTCCGGGATTCTTCGCCCCTCTTCAACTTTCTGCACAATTGAAGTGGACGGCTCTTAATATTCGAGCAATACCTCTTTCATGACCTGTACCTCCTTGTCTTTCGGTTGGTACTTCTCTCTCTTTACACTCTTAATATAACCGCCACAAAGTTCATTTACAGGCTTTTTTCCGAAAAATATTTTCGCTATAATAAGTGTGTTGGGGCCGAAAAGGTCTTTTTCATTTGACCAATGCCATCATATCATCCGGCAGCGGCAGATCCAGTGAGATCTCTTTCTGCGTAAACGGCTGTCTCAGATGCAGATGCGAGCAATGCAATGCGGCCCGTCTGATTTCTGCCGTATCGCCGCCATACAGTCTGTCCCCGCATAAAGGATGGCCCGCATAGGCCATGCCGGCGCGGATCTGATGGGTTCTTCCCGTGACAATCGATATTTTCAGAAGCGACCGGTTTCCATACTCACCGATCACCTCATAATCGGTGATGCACTGCTGGCCGCCCTCTGTCACTTTTCTCTCACGGTGTCCGGACACTTTTGCCAGCGAATAGGTCAGGGTGCCTTTTTTATTTTCAAAGATACCCTCTGCGATCGCGGTGTATTCCTTGTGCAGAACCAGTTCGCCGCGCTGCTTTGAAAGCCGGGCGGCTGCGGGCTGATTCTTCGCATATAACATGATGCCGCTGACATCCTTGTCCAGTCTGCCGATCGGACGCACCCGGAAAGAGCCGCCGTAATAATTCTGCAGAAGTGTTCCCATATCATCATCGAGATGTTCATGGCTGGGATGGCAGGGCATTCCGGCCGGTTTGTTCACGATCACAAGATCCGCATCCTCATAAAGAATCTGCGGTTTTCCGGAAAGGATCACGGCTGCGGCGGTATCCTGATCGGGAAAGGTCAGCTCAATCAGATCCCCGGTTTCCACGGGCTGGGTGACTCTGGCATTCTCGCCTTTGTATATGATTCCGCCGGAGAATTTCAGTCTGGAAATCTCACGTCTGGAAAGGCCGAGAAAACGCGATAAAACGGTCTTGATGGCAAGACCGTTCATTTCTTCTGTGATTTCAACCTGAAGTGTTTTTTTCATTACTCGCTCTTGATCTGGGAACGCAGATAGCTGTCAATGAAACCGTCGAGATCGCCGTCCATGACGGCCTGGATGTTGCCGACTTCATATCCGGTTCTCAGGTCCTTGACCATTGAATACGGATGGAAGACATAGGAGCGGATCTGTGATCCCCACTCATTTGCCTTGACCTCGCCGCGCACCGCCGCCGCTCTGGCTTCGTTTTCCTTGATTCTCAGCTGAAGCAGTTTGGATTTGAGCATGTTGATGCAGGCTTCACGGTTCTGCAGCTGACTTCTCTGGGTCTGGCAGAAGACCACGATGCCGGTCGGCTTATGGGTCATTCTGACGGCGGAGTCCGTCTTGTTGATATGCTGTCCGCCGGCGCCGGAAGAACGCATGGTGATGACATCGAGATCCTTTTCATCGATCTCAATCTCGGCGTCGTCCTCAAACTGCGGCATGACTTCGACGGAAGCGAAGCTGGTGTGTCTTCTCGCGTTGGAGTCAAAGGGTGAGATACGGACAAGTCTGTGCACGCCTGCCTCTGCTTTGAGATAGCCGTAGACCATCGGTCCTTCCAGCAGAACCGAGCAGGATTTCATACCGGCTTCTTCACCTTCCTGGTAATCCATGAGGGTGATCTTGTAGCCTTTTCTTTCCGCCCAGCGCATGTACATTCTGTAAAGCATGCTCGCCCAGTCCATCGCCTCGGTGCCGCCGGCACCCGGATGGATTTCGAGAATCGCGTTGTGGTTGTCATATTCGCCGGAAAGAAGAACCTGGATTTCAAAATTGTCAAAGTTCTTCATCGTCTCCGTATATTCCTCCTCGATCAGGGCATTCATGTCCTCATCGAAGGAGACGGACAGTTCCGCCAGTCCCTCACTCAGATCATCGAGGGCTGTTTTCAGCGAGGCGTGGGTGTCAATCAGGGCTTTCATCTGGTTTGTTTCCTTGATGATTCTCTGTGCCTTCTTCTGGTCCTCCCAGAAATCGGCCGCGTTCATGAGCCCGTTGTTCTCTTCGACTTTCGCCTGCTTGCCCGCAAGGTCAAGAGAGAGACCAAGCTGTTCAAGTTTTGCCTGACTGCGGGCCACGCTCTGTTTCATTTCAAATAATTCCATGGTCTTCTCCTTTGTTTACTGTGGTGAGCTTTCCGATGCCGGTGCTGAGACATTCATGCAATATGTGACGATATCCTGGGAAATGGTTCTCATCATCTCCTGGAACAGTTCAAAGCCTTCCTGGACATATGCCTGCAGCGGATTGTGCTGGGCATAGCTGCGTAAGCCGATACCGCTTCTGAGCTTGTCCATGGTATCGATATGATTGGACCATGCACGGTCAAACATGTGCAGGGCAATCTGTTTTTCCAGACGGATCATGGCTTCGCGCTTGTTTTCAATGCGCGCCTCATAGAAATTCCATGCCTTGTCAAGACAGATGTCAATCACATCCTCACGGCTTCTGCCCTGAATATCTCCTGTCTCAACGACGCCCTTGAATCCGATATCCTCAAGTGCGGAAATCAGACCTTCCGCATCCACTTCCTGGTTCTTCGACTCGTAGTTGATATGCGAAGCGACAAGATCGGAAACCACACGCTTGAACATGTCATGGATGATGCTGTGGACATCGTCATTTTCAAGAATGAAATTTCTTGTTTCATACATCGTCTCACGCTGCTGTCTCATGACATCATCATATTCAAGCAGCTGCTTACGGGCGTCATAGTTGACGCCTTCGACTCTTCTCTGCGCGCTGGAGATCGATTTTGTGACGGTCTTGGATTCAATCGCGGTATCACCGAGTGAGGCAAAGAGGCCTTCCATGCGCTCGGAACCGAACCGGATCATCAGATCATCCTGGACGGATACATAGAAACGAGACATACCAGGATCGCCCTGACGGCCGGCACGTCCTCTCAGCTGATTGTCAATACGTCTGGATTCATGCCGTTCAGAACCGAGCACGCACAGACCGCCGAGTTCACGCACGCCTTCGCCGAGCTTGATATCGGTGCCTCGGCCGGCCATGTTGGTGGCGATGGTGACCGCTCCCTTGCGGCCTGCGTTGGCGATGATCTCCGCTTCACGGGCATGGTTCTTCGCATTGAGCACGTTATGGGGAATCTTTCTCTCCTTGAGATATTTGGAGATCAGTTCAGATGTTTCAACGGCGATGGTGCCGACCAGAATCGGCTGGCCGGTGGCGTGGCGTTCCACAACCTCATCGACAAGCGCCTTGAATTTTGCCTTCTTTGTTCCGTAAACCGCATCCGGATAGTCAATACGCTTGACTTCCTTGTTGGTGGGAATCTCATAGACATACATGTTATAGATTTCAAGGAATTCCTCTTCCTCGGTCTTGGCGGTACCGGTCATACCGGCCAGCTTGTTGTAAAGACGGAAGAAGTTCTGATATGTGATGGTGGCCAGAGTGGTTGTCTCCTGCTTGATGGAGATGCCTTCCTTGGCTTCCACCGCCTGATGAAGACCGTCGGACCACTGACGTCCTTTCATCAGACGTCCGGTATTGGGATCGACAATGACGATCTCATCATTCTCCTCATCCACGACATATTCAATGTCTCTCATCATGACATAGTTTGCCTTGAGAGCCTGGTTGATATGATGAAGCAGCTGGGTATGGGAAAGATCATAAAGGTTTGTGACCCGGAAGACCTTTTCCGCCTTGGCAACACCCTGCTCGCTCAGCTGAACCGTACGGCTTTTGACATCGACCTCATAATCCTCATCCGCCTTCAGACGCTTGACGAAGCGGTCCGCCTGCAGATAGAGATTGGCTGTCTGTTTCTGACCGCCGGAAATGATCAGAGGTGTTCTGGATTCATCGATCAGAATCGAGTCAACCTCATCGACGAGCGCGAAGTTCAGACCGCGCTGCTGAACCCTGTCCTCAACTCTGGTGACCATGTTGTCACGCAGATAGTCGAAACCGAGTTCAGAGTTGGTTGTATAGGTGATGTCACAGTTGTATGCCGCCCGCTTCTGCGGTTTGGACAGCTGTCTGAGATTGAGTCCGACCGTGAGGCCGAGCCATCTGTGAATGGCGCCCATCCATTCCGAGTCACGCTGGGAAAGATATTCGTTGACGGTGACCACATGGACACCCTTGCCTTCGAGCGCATTCAGATAGACCGCCATGACTGAGGTCAGGGTTTTACCTTCACCGGTTTTCATTTCGGCGATGTCACCGCCCTGCATGACCGCGGCACCGATCAGCTGCACCGGATAAGGAAATTCGCCGATCACTCTGTAACAGGCTTCACGCGCCGTCGCGAATGCTTCGACGAAAATGTCGTCGAGAGTTGCGCCGTTGGCAAGTTTTTCCTTCAGATAAGGAGTCATTGCCTTGAGCTCATCATCACTCATCTCTCTGTATTTCTTTTCAAGATCCAGAACAGGCTGAATCTTCTTTTTCATCTGGTTCAGTTTACGGCCGTCTTCATTGAATAATTTTGAAATAAAATTTGCCATAAATCCTCCGATCCGCCGATAAATCAGCGATAGTATTATATCTTTTCAAATGTTAAAGTGCAACGAATCACTTGAGCCACCGGTAATTTGCACTCACAGTGTAAATGCCGATTTTCAGCTGTTTTCCATGCAATGCCTTTAATGCGCCTCTGAGCGTGGAGCCGGTGGTGATCGTATCATCGCACAATACAATCTTCTCATTCAGCCGCGCATCCGCTCTGAGGACAATACCGCTTTCGATCGCATGGCGCATGATGCGTGATTTGCCTTTCTGATCAGTGCTGTCAATTTTGATAAACGGCTCAATGATCTCCATGCCGGTGCATTCAAACATCTTTCTCAGATGGGAGAATCCCCTGTTTTGTATTTTCTGAAAAGAAGAAGGCATCATGACCAGCTGATACCCGCGGTACACACGCTGAAACCATCTGAGATTTTCATAAAGAAACACATCCTTCAATGCTTCATCCGCCAGTTCCTTGTACTGGATGAGACACTTTGAAAAGGCATCGTTGTAAACATAGGAGGAACGCAGCCGGAGCCCTTCAAAGCGGAAGCTGATCTGACGTTTCCGCCATTGTCTGCGGCAGTCCATGCACAGCGGATCCTCACCGGAAATGATATCGGAAAGACTGCCGTATCCAAGCTCCTTTCCGCACATCAGACAGCGCATGCGTTGGCCTCCTCAATATTTTTTCTGCACGCCTTGACCGGACTGCTTTTCGACATGCACAGAAACAGCACATCCCCGTCCGGATACTCGAACGATCTGCCCGCCCTGCCTGCCATCTGGATCAAAGAGGCTTCGGAAAACACACTGCTGTCCGCATTCCAGACGCAGATATCCGCCCCGGGCACCGTCACTCCCCGTTCCAGAACGGTCGTGGCGACGATGATTCCGGCTTTGCGGCTGCGGAATTCAGCGATCACCTGATCACGGTTTTCCGTATGGGAGGAACAGAGAAAACATTCCATGAAAAGAGAAAGAAATCTCTTCAGCAATACCGCCGTGCGGATGGAAGGTGCGAAGATCATGCGCGGATGATCCTGATGAGCGTGAATCCACATCAGCAGATGAGCCAGCAGAAACAGACGCACCCCGAGAACAATCCGCGGCACCGGAATCGGATGGCCATGAGGCCGTCTGAACAGATTGAGCTGAACCAGTTCATGTCTTTCAACCTTCTGGCAAAGCGTTTCATCGGGCGTGGCGGTGAGATAGACGGTATGTCCTTTGCATGAGGTCTCTGCGATGCCATGCAGAACATCATTGCCATAAAACGGAAAGGCATCCGGCTCATCAGCGTATGTCAAGTAAGGACTAAAAAAAATATTGAACTTTTTCAGAAGAAAAGCTCCGGATTCTACAATCTGGAGCTCTTTTCTGATAGGTGTTCAATTTTACTGTTCTTCCATGAACCGTTTAAAGATGTCGGAGAACTTCCATATGATCTGTGCATGCTGGTCATCTGTTATCTCAACAGATTCTATAAATGTCTGCACCATACCGCTTGTCAGCTGAGATTCTTTGGAATATTTCTTCATCTCTCCGACCAGTTTTTCAGTCTCAGGATCTTCAGAGGTCCTTATCACTTCCAACTTGTTTCCAAGTTCTGCAATCTCGTCAGTGAGGGTAGAAGACGCTTCATCCAGCTTTTGCTTCTTAGCCAGGAACTTCTCTTTAGGAAGGTCACCGGACATATATTTGTCCATGTTGGAATACTTGTCTGACTCAATGCGTTTCAGTTCTTTCTGCAGCTTTTCGAGATCCGACTTGATCGATTCTGTTTCATTGCCGAGCAACTTTTTCTGCCGGTTCAGCTTTCCGGACAGATCATCTGACAGAGAGAACATACTTTGAAGCGACTGCCATACCATCTCATTGAGTTCATCCTCAAATACCTTTCCGTGAAAGCATTTGCTGTTGGCATCGTGTTTTGTCACTTCACAGGTAAAGTACGGCCTTTTGACCTTCCCGAAGTACTGGATCATTCTATGGCAGCAGGCACATCTGGCAACTCCTCTCAGCGGATAGTCTCTTTTGTTATAGGTTGTCCTTTTCCTAATCGGGCGTATCGCAGCCTGTGCAGCTGTCCATTCTTCCTTTGTGACAATTCCTTCATGCTGATTCTCAACTATGAACTGTTCTTCTTTAGGAACTACGGCAGTGTGCTTGCTTCCTACTGTGATGCGCTGTCTTTTGTGCTGAACAATGGCACCGTAGTACATTTCCTGACGGATAATGTTCAGCACCATTATTGAGCTCCATTCCTTACGCTCTGTCTTCAGCTTGAACTTCTTTGCCTGAGGATTCTTTTTCTTGAAATAGTCCGAAGGCGTGAAATCACCATCAGCATTCAGGGTGCGGGCGATCTCACCAGTACCCTTGCCGGAGATTGCGAGATCAAAGACTTTCCTGACCACCTGTGCTGCTTCAGGATCTGTTTCAAGCTTTCCTTTGACGGCACTTTTTCGAAGGCCGAAAGGAACATGGCCGCCCTGATATACACCTCTTTTCATGATGGCATATTTGGATGTGGTGACTTTATCAGAGAGATCCTTGCTGTAGTAATCATAGACAATGTTTTTCAGAACAACGTCCATACCGCCGGTAGTTCCTTTGTAGTCATCACTGTCATAACTGTCATTCACAGATATGAAGCGGACTCCCAGGAACGGGAAGATCCTTTCCAAATAGTCGCCCAGTTCAATGTAATCAATTGATCTTGCCTTTCTTAACCTTCTCCATCATTTTCTCAAATGACGGTCTGGCAAAGTTTGTTCCGGAGTAACCGTCATCAAAGAACTCTTCTCTCGGGCATCCTTCGAATTCCTCGTGTTTGTCAAGATAGCGGTTGATCAGTGCTCTCTGATTGGTGATGCTTTCGCTCTCGGTCTTTCCTTCTTTTCTGGAAAGGTCAATGTCTGCAAGAGACAGTCGGATGTAGATGCCTATGCTGTACTTAGCCATTCTCCACCTCCGACAGTATCTCCCGCAGAATGCCCGAATACTCTTCCTTAGCATCGCTGTAGTTCATGATCAGTTCGACAGTTATCACGCCGTCCTTCTCATGCACCACGACTCTGTCGATCATCTTATCTACGATTTGCTGGGACAATTCTGTCTCGGATCTGATTCCTTCTATCGCCTTGAGCCATTTATTGTCTCCGGCAAAAGCACCGTTGATCCTGGCTTTTTTCTGCCTGATTTCTTCCATTAATGCAGAAGCTGTTCTGTATTGATCATCGTATTCCTTCTTGAGGTAGATATACTCCTCATTGGAAACAATGCCATCAACATAGTTCTCATACAGCTTTTCCAACTTGGATTCAATCTTCTTCAGCTTCATGGAAGCGCTGTTTAATTCTCCCTGATACTGATCCAGGAGATTTCGCTGCTTATCGCTTCCTTTCAGCTGGGACAGCAGTTTTTCAATGTCGGCAGCATACTCGATTTGAAGCTGGATCTGTTCAAATACCCGTTGCTTGATATCGGTGTACTTAATGGCGTGTTTGGTACAGATCCTGCGATTGTCGTTATGCCTTCCGCAATAGAAGACCTCTGTACCGTGATTCTTCCGAAGCGTATTTTTACGCAGTCTCATTCTCCCGCCGCATTCACCGCACCAGATTTTTCCCTGGAAGAGATTCTCTATTGAATCTCGGATCTCCTTGTTTGCATCTTCTCTGGCATGATATACCTTCGCAAACTCCTTGAATCTTCTTTGAACCTCATCATAATCTTCCTTCGAAACCAGGGGCTCATGATGATCAGGAATGACGATCCATTCTTCTTCCGGAGCACGATGCATTTTGATTCCCTCGTATAGAGACTTCGGTTCTCTCCTGTATGCAAGGCATCCGGTATAAAGAGGATTGGTAAGGATATTCTTCACCGTACATCCTCGCCATTCCGGGTTGTTGTACTTCTCACTGTGCCAAATGCCAAGCTGCAGTTTCCTGACTGCGGGAGTCGTAGCTCCTAAAGCATTGAGCCTTCTGTTGATTTCAGGAATAGAAGCACCTTCCAGTCTCCACTTGAATATACGCTTGATGTTTTCGGCGACTTCCTCGTCCACATCAATGCCATATTCAACCGTCTTGGATTTTACATATCCATAAGGGATGAATCCCGGAAGGAACTCACCCTTAGCCATCCTTTCATCAAAGGAGGTACGGATTTTTCTGGAAATATCCTTTGCGTACAGCTCGTTGATCATATTCTTCAGAGGAATCATGAGAGACTCTTCTGAACCATCCGTCTCAAAGCTGTCGAAGTGATCCGTAATCGCTATAAAGCGGACCCCCAGAAACGGAAATATCTTTTCAAGATAATTACCTGTTTCGATATAATCACGACCGAAGCGGCTGAGATCCTTACAGACAACGGCATTGATTTTTCCTGCCTTGATCATATCCATCATTCTGTTGAATTCGGGTCTTTCAAAACTGGTTCCTTTAGCACCGTTATCAGAGAACACATCAGTCAGGGACAGATACGGTCTTTCCTCGATGTATGACTGCCTATCTGATCTGATCGAATCTGCCACAGGTAGCGTTTTTGATCACGTTTTACCTTCTTAAGCCTTACTATCATTACCATAGGAATTTCTTTGTTGGTTTTAAAACATTCTTCATAAAATCCATCAATGACAAATCCAGC
>CACWLH010000034.1 GCA_902761625.1 uncultured Erysipelotrichaceae bacterium | reverse complement strand
CAGCAGGAACCTTTCCCAATTTCAGTCGTGAAGTCAGTTCCCGAATCCACCGCACAGTCTCCTTATTCCCCCGAATCCGCAGCTGATTTTTCAGTTCAAAATAATAACTCATCAGCCGCCGTTTCTCCTGCTGCATCGCTTCGCTGCGCAGCGCTGCGATGTAATCGGGATTCCAGTATTCCTGCGTATGCAAAGTCTGATCAGCGTCAAACACAACAACGGTCACCCTTGCGATTCGGCGCAGATCTTCCAGCTGATTGGTTCCTCTGTAGGCCTGCTTCCCCTGTGACCAGAGTAAATGAGCCTCGTCCACCAGAACCACGTCAATCAGCCCTTTATCGGGCCTGAGTTCTCCGAAGTGCTTACTGTTCCTGTCTTCATAATCAATATAATTATTGATGAGCCGGGTTGCCTTACTGGCAATATCATCGTCGACACCCTTCAGCTGAAGTTTATCCGCGATTCCCTTATAAACCTTCAACATTTCATCGTGATTGACCACCAGATGGCAGAATGTGCCGGCCAGCACAAAGCAATGAAAGATCTCATGGCAGCCGAATTCCGTGCTGGTGATGAACTTTGGCTTAAGAGCATAGAAAACCGCACCGACGGAATAGAGAACGCCTCCTGCCGCAAGCCATAAAACAGCAGGCAGCCCGGCCGCTTCCGTGATTGCGGGCAGACAGAAGATGCATAACCATCCCATCGCCGTATAGATCACAGACGATACCCATTTCGGGCATCCGACCCAGAAATACTTGAAGATCATACCGGCAGCCGCACAGGCCCAGATCACCGCCAGCAGAAGCGGTCCGATCGTATTTCTCAATGGGATCAGACAGATCGGCGTATAGCTGCCGGCAATCAGGATGAAGATGCTCATATGATCGGTTTTTTTGAGAATCATGTTCGCCTTTTCGGAAATATTGAAGGCATGGTAGGAAAAGCTTGCGCCGTAAAGCAGAATCATGCTGAGCATGAAGACGGAATAAGCGGAAAGAGAAATCATATCCGCCCCTGCGACAGATGCTCTGATCAATAGTACAGGCATCAGAATGATTCCTGCAATAAATCCTCCCAGATGGGTCAGTGCACTCCATTTATCTTTGAGCCGGAAACTGAAGACAGGCTCATCAGACAGATATGCAGCATTTTTTCTATCAAGTGTTGTCATGTTCGCCTCCGTATTATCATTATCTCTTTATCGGTTTTTTATTAACCGATTACATAATCATATTATCGGTTTTTGAATAACCTGTCAACAGTTTCAGACATAAGATATTGATGATATCGGAAACTCTGTTAAAATAAAATCATGAGTGAGAACAGACAGCTGAATGACGCATTGAAAAACTTTGCCATGCCGGATTATGATCAGATTCCCGATGTCGGACTGTATCTGGATCAGGTGGCAAGATTCATCAACAGTTTCCTCGGGGACTTCCCGGAAATGCAGGTCACCCCTTCCATGATTTCCAATTATGCCAAGCAGAAACTGATTGACCGGGTCAATAAAAAGACATATACCCGCGATCAGATCGCCGCTCTGATCATGATTGTACTGTCCAAAACAGTCATATCGATCGATCATGTGCGGATGATGCTGAGCGAGCTCAGAGGAGACAGTGATTCGCTGCGCAGACCCTATTGCGCATACCGTGATTCTTTGTGCGATGTATTGAATTCATTGAGTGTCAACCGCGGATACCAGTCACCTTCCGCACGCGATGAACGTGACATGATGATTCAGAATATCGTCATTGCAATCGGCCATAAGATGTATCTGGAACGGTGGTTCGAAAGCCTTTCAGACAAAGAAAAGTAAAAGCAGTCTCTGAGCGGCCCATGGCGGGTCTCAAAGACTGCTTTTCTTTAACGGATTTTTCTGCCGCAGTAAATGCAGTAGCGCATCTGCGGATCAGGAATTCTCTTTCCGCAATCCGGACAGAAATTGATATTCTGTTTTTTTACTTTTGTTTCATCGACCGGTTCAAGTATCTGGGTCGCGGCCAGTGAAGAATCTTCTTCAACCTCATCATAAGCCAGCGGATTGCTTCGCAGAACCGAGATCACCCCTGCCGGCTTTTCTTCCTGAACAGGTTCAGGCTCAGGTTCCTGTAATACCGGTTCAGATTCAGACTCAGGTTCCTGCACTGCCGGTTCAGGTTCAGGCTGCGGTTCTGCATTGACCGGTGTGACTTCAGGCTGTTCTTCTGTAACTGCCGGTTCGGGATCGTTCTGAACCATCTGCACTTCTTCCGGCTCATCTTTCCTGGCGGAAAGCTGATTCATCGATTCTTCTGTATCTTTCAGCAGCATCTCCAGAGGATCCGGTTCATATGTTTCTTCCTGTACCGGCTGCGGTTCAGTCTCCTCTTTCACCTCTGCTTCGGATACGGGCTCAGGCTCATTGACAATGACAGGCTCAAGCACAGGCTGTGTATCTTCCTCAGGCTGCACAGCAGGCTCGGGTTCAGCAGGTTTCACTTCAGTCACTGTCTGCTGTTTTTCTGCGACAGGCACTGCCGGTTGGGAAATATCTTCATCCTCGTCCTCTTCATAAGGCTCCTGGTAATCATCGCTTTCAGTGAACAGATGCCTTCTTTTGCGGAAATAGATAAAGTTGGCAATGGTATACAGCAGCACAATCACACCCATCAGAATCAATACAATTTTGAGAGCAGTGATCATTGAGGAGCTGACATTGATAGTGCGGCCGGTCTGGGCTGAGATATATTGCGCCATCTGAATGATTCCGCCCCGGTTAAGGCCAAACTCCCAGACTGCCCATATGAGTGCACAAACCGCCAGAAAGTCGATCACATTCAGGCCAAGCCAGCAGCGCACACTGTATTTTCTGAAACGGAATGAGCCGATCCATGCATATAAAGCGAGGACCAAAGTAAGAATTCTCTGGGCAATCATGGCGATCACAGGCCAGAAGAATGAGCCGAGATGGAAAACATCCGCCCCGCCGAATTCAATCATTTCTCTCAGAGAATGGTCTGTCCAGGACAGATTCAGTCCGAAAAGATCGGTGAAATATGATATCAGCATATAGATTCCGGAAAGGATCATGATTGGCAGAATGACAATCTGGATCAGGCGGAACCATTTGAGTTTCACTTTTTCGACAGTGCTCATAAATACCTCCTGTTGATGAATCATCAACATATTCATTATACTGCACTTCATGCACAGGACATCAAAAAAGAGCATGCCCCGCAGCACGCTCTCAGAGATCATACTTTTTCAGAATCTTCTTTTCTTCTTCCGTGAATTCATGCTTCTCGTAAAGATCCGGTCTCAGTTCCCTGGTCAGTTTCAGCGATTGCAGAACTCGCCATTCGCGGATCTTTGCATGATTGCCCGACAGCAGAACCTCAGGCACCGTTTCGCCGTTGTAGTCAGCCGGATGGGTGTATTGCGGATATTCCAGAAGACCGTTTTCATGGGATTCCTCATCCGTGCTGGTATCACGGATCGCGCCTTTGAGCAGACGCACAACCGAGTCAATGATCACCATGGAGGCAAGCTCGCCGCCGGTCAGAACATAATCACCGATTGACACAAGTTCATCCACATGATTGTTTATGCGCGCATCCAGTCCCTCATAATGACCGCACAGAATGATCAGATGTTCCTTTTTGGAAAGCTCTCTGGCCTTCTGCTGGTTGTAAGGCTTTCCGGCCGGGCTTGTCAGAAGCGTATAGGAGTTTTCCGTTTTCACGCTGTTGAGTGCGTCCAGCACCGGCTGACACTTCATAACCATGCCGCTGCCGCCGCCGAAGGGTGTGTCATCAACATGTTTGTAATTGCCCGGCGCAAAGTCGCGGATCTGCACAAATTCCACCTCGGCAAGCCCTCTTTGCAATGAGCGGCCGACAATGGAAGTGTTCAGGAAATTTTCGAACATTTCCGGAAAAAGAGTCAGAACCGTGATTTTCATAACAGCCCTTCCATTTTGTGAATGATAATCTGCTTCTGATCCAGATCAACGCTTCTGATAAAGGCTTTGACATACGGCACAAGAACTTCCTTCTCATCCGGAGTCAGGATCCGCAGATAATTGTTGGCGCCGTTTGTCTCTTCCACCGCCACAACCGTGCCAACGGGCTCATGATCCTCGCTCAATACCGAAAGGCCTTCGAGTTCAGAACGGTAATACTCTCCCTCAGGCAGTTTTGCACGGCTGCTTTTCTCAATAAAGACTTCGCATTCCTTGTACTGTTCAACCAGATTGATATCCTGGTTCTGCGCAAAAGCGACCAGGGAGAAGCCTTTGTGGGTACGGAAGGATGCAATCTGAAAAGGAAGGTACTTGCCGTCCTTGTGGACGTATACCGTGTTTCCCTTCTTATAGCGCTGTGCGTCAAAATCGGAATAACTCTGGATTTTGAGTTCGCCTTTGATTCCGAATGTGTTGACGATCTTTCCGATGCAGATGTATTCCATAATTCTCTCTCCTATTACTATATAGGTACAGGGTGTAATACCTGACATCCAGCCAGGATCACATCCTCTCATTGTTGAAACTGTTAGAATGAGATGGCATTGGTGTGACGCTTTAAGAAAAAGGATGCACAATGCGCATCCTAGATCTGTTCGAATTTAATCGTTACTTTCTTATCTTCCGCATGGGAAGCCACAGACATGACCTGGCGAAGCGCAGAAGCCATACTGCCTTTTCTGCCGATCAGACGTGCGATGTCATCGTTATCCGCGTAAACGTGAAGGACCACTTCGCGCTCGTTCAGGCTGGGCATGACGCGGACATCAAGATTGTCCTTATTCTCAACCATCGGCTTGCAAAGGTTGAGAAGAACCTTATCAAGCTCTGCCATATCAGCTTATGCCTTCTTTTTAGCGGCTGCTTTTGCATCGTGATACTGCTTCATAACACCCTTCTTGGAAAGAATGCTGCGGACAGTATCGGACGGCTGTGCGCCGTTGTTGAGCCATGCAAGTGCCTTTTCAGCATTGACTTCAACAGTCTCCGGCTCAGTTGTCGGGTTGATCCAGCCGATTGTTTCAATCTCACGGCCGTCTCTGCGCGCACGCTCATCGATTGCTACGATACGATATCTGGGAGCCTTCTTAGCACCCATTCTCTTCAGACGAAGTTTAACTGCCATTTCTGTTTTCCTCCTTGATTCAGCATGACGATTATAGCACAGCCAACAAAGGTGTCAAGGCAAAAACCTTGACACCTTTTATTTTTTTCAGAATCTGTATTTCTTGCTTCTGGCCTGCAGTTCTTTCATCTGCTTCTGAAGACGGGGATCATCCATCTTGCTCTGAACATTGTTCATCATCTTTTCCAGATTTTCCTCGTTCAGTGAGCCGCTGCGGTTGAGCGCGCCGAGCTGATCGATCTGCTTTTTGACTCTTGAGAACTGGTTGATCAGTTTGTTGACCTCATTGACGGTTGTGCCGCTGCCCTTTGCGATACGCTTCTTCATGGTTCCCCTGAGCTTTTCAGGATGAGCTCTTTCATAAGGGGTCATGGACTGGATGATCGCTTTGGTATGCTTCATCGCATCGCCTGCCTTGGCCTCATCAAGAAGTCCTGCATACTGGTTCATGCCCGGCAGCATCTTCATGATACCGGAAAGCGGACCCAGCTTCTGGATCTGCTCAAACTGCTTGAGCATGTCATCCATTGTGAACTGTCCATTGAGCATGCGCTCGGCCATCTTCTCGGTTTCCTCAAGGTCCATCTTCTCCTGGGCTCTTTCAACCAGGGAAACGATGTCGCCCATGCCGAGAATTCTGTCTGCCATACGGTCGGGATGGAAGACGGACATGTCGTCAATCTTTTCACCTTCACCGACAAACTTGACCGGAACACCGGTGATCTTCTTGACGGAAAGAACACCGCCGCCTCTGGAATCACCGTCAAACTTCGTGACAACAAGACCTGTCAGAGGAAGCGCTTCGGCGAATGCCCTGGCGACATTGACGATGTCCTGGCCGGTCATCGCGTCAACGGTCAGCAGGATTTCATCCGGTTCCACGTTGACATTGATGATGCGCAGCTCATCCATGAGCTCCTCATCGATGTGCAGACGTCCGGCGGTATCGATGATGACGGTATCATAGCCGTTTTCACGGGCATGGATCATACCGCGGCCGACGGTTTCCTTGGCGCTCTTTTCAGGGCCGAGTGTATAGACATCGACGTCAATCTCGCGGCCGAGTGTCTGCAGCTGTTCAATCGCAGCCGGACGGATCACGTCAGCGGCGATCATCAGCACTTTGCGGTTATTCTTCTCCTTGAAGATTTTGGCGATCTTCGCGGCTGATGTGGTCTTACCTGTACCCTGAAGACCGACCATCATGATCGTTGTGATGCCCTCTTCCTTGAAATGGATTTCCGCATCCTCGGAGCCGAGCAGTTCAATGATCTGATCATGAACGATCTTGACCAGCTGCTGACCGGGTTCAACGCTGTTGAGAACATCCTCGCCTCTGGCCTTTTCGCGGATTTCGTCAAGGAACTGCTTGACGATTCTGTAGTTTACATCTGCTTCCAGAAGTGCAAGACGCACTTCCTTGAGCATATCTTCCATATTCGCATCGCTGAGTGTTCCCTTGCCGGCAACATCGCGCATTGCTTTGTTCAATCTTTCACTCAATGAATCAAAAGCCATAGTATTACCTCGCGTTCGCTACTATTCTACCACAGCTGTGTGATGCTTCCTAAGAATTGTTTGCGCTGTCTGATTCTCTGATGCGGGAAACGGTTTCCGCGATGATTCTGATCTCACCGTCATTGGCATCGCCTTCTGATTCCAGCCTGCCGCCGACAATCACAACCGAACCGATTCTGCACATGGCCGCGCACTCTTCGGCGATTCCCCGCCAAAGCTGAATGCGGAAACGGTCATTCAGACGGATACGGTCAATCGTGCTGAACGGTTTTTCCGATTCCACGATCATCCAGCATTCATCTCTGCCGCCGCTGACGGTTTTGATATATGGTTTTTCGGCAACTCTGCCGGCAATGATACACTGAGCAGTCATTAGGCCACCTCCTTTTTTTATGATTCTGAACCGGAAAAGCGCTTATGACAAAGCCGCCAATCCGACGCTTTCAGGAAAAAAAACGGATTTGCTCAGTGCAAATCCGCATCATCCGGGGTGTGCTGCAAATCTTCTCAGAGATGGAGCAGTTTTTTCAGTTTCTTTTTTCTTGCGATGGACCGCCTTGCCTTTTCAACGTCTCTCGCCCATTTGCATGTGCCGCAGCCGCCGCACTCGCCGGTGCAGGAGTCAATCCCGTTGTTGACAAGATATCTGATACATATATAAGCGATCAATGCTATGACGCAAAGCACCGCAACATCCGCAAAATTCATGGTTTCTTCCTCACTGCATCCATCATAACCGTTCGTTCGACAAAGTCAATTAGTTTGCACTAACCGGCATTGAAAAAATGATGCTCACAGGTGTGAGCCTCATTGTTCGGGTTTGATATAGACAACACGGGGTTTGGAGCCCTGAGCCGGGCCGATGACACCGGCGCTTTCAAGCGCGTCGATCATTCTGGCGGCACGGTTGTAGCCGATTCCGAAGCGTCTTTGCAGAAGCGATGTGCTCGCCTTCTGGGCCTGGATGACATAATCTCTGATCTCTTTGAACATCGGATCCTCGTCAACACCGATGACTCCGGCATTTCCTTCCACGCCCTCAAGCATGATGAAGTGGTCGTCATATTCCGGCGTGCCGTTCTTCTTGACATCATCGGTGATACGCTGCACTTCCTCATCGGTCACAAACACACCCTGCACACGGACCGGTGAATTCATGCCGATCGGCATATAGAGCATATCGCCGTTGCCGAGCAGTCTTTCCGCGCCGACGTGATCGAGAATGGTACGGGAGTCGGTGCCGGAGGAAACAGCGAAAGCGATACGGCTGGGAATGTTCGCCTTGATCAGACCGGTAATGACATCAACACTGGGTCTCTGGGTGGCGACAATCAGATGGATACCGGCCGCTCTGGCGAGCTGCGTGATACGCTGAATCGAGGATTCAACCTCCTTGCCGGCAACCGCCATCAGGTCAGCAAGCTCATCGATGATGACAACAATGTACGGCATCATCTTCGGCGCAGGCGATCCGTCCGGATTCGGTCTGCCGCCCTGGGCTTTTACCTTTTCATTAAAGACTTCAATGTTGCGGACACCGCATTTGGAAAAGATGTTATATCTTTCATCCATCATCTGCACAATGACCTTAAGCGCAGCGGATGCCTTGGTCGGGTCATTGATGACCGGACCGATCAGATGCGGAATATCCTGGTAAGGCGTGAACTCAACCTTCTTCGGGTCAATCAGCAGCATCTTCACTTCATCCGGTTTGGTCCTCAGCAGCAGTGATGTGATGATGGAATTCATACAGACGGATTTGCCGGAACCGGTGGAGCCGGCAATCAGCAGATGGGGCATGCGGTCAAGACGGCATGTGACTGCTTCGCCAAGCAGGTCCTTGCCGACCACAAAGAGAAGCTTGCGGTCCTTGTCCTTGGCCGGAATCATCCTGAAGAGTTCTTTCATGCGCACCGGCGTGCTGGAGATATTCGGAATTTCCACGCCCACCGCATTGCGGCCGGGAATCGGCGCTTCGATACGGACATCCTTGGCAGCCAGCTGCATCTTGATGTTGTCGGTCAGACCGAGAATCTTGGACACCTTGACATTGACATCAGGACGGATTTCAAACTGCGTGACGGAAGGTCCGATGTGCGTGTCGATCAGTTCCGCCTCGATATCGAAGTTTCTGAGAATTCTGATCAGCAGCTCACCCTTTTCGCGGGCGGCTGTTTCGTTGTCATCAAAAGCGGTGGATCTGACCGGATTCTCCAGCAGACTGTTCGCATTGGGCATCCGGTAAATCTTGTTTTTGCGCGGCTTGACGGCCGGTTTGGGTTTCTCGGCCGGCTTTGTTTCCTCAGCAGGCTCCTCTTCGATGACTTCCTCAGGCTCAGTCACCGTTTCTTCCGGTTCATAAACCTCTTCATAATCATCGGTTTGCTCATATTCGGGTTCGAAGATCTCTTCGGGCTCAGGTTCCGGCTCCTCATCATAAACAACCGCATCCTCATTCATATAAGGCGCCTCGTAAAGATCATCGACATTGATGAATACCGATTTTTTGGATGAGATCACCTTGCCGGGAATCTGCACAACCGGAATCTCCTGGGTCGGACCGTCCGCACGGATGTTGTAAAGGGTGCGCACCACCGGCTGTTCCTCTTCAATCAGCGGCTCATCAATCTCATCATCCTCTTCGGGTTCATAGATTTTCCGCTTTTTTCTCTTTTTCGGCTGTACCGGCTTGCGGTGGGCGGCGATCCAGTTCCATAAATTGAACGGTTCCTTCTGCTCTTCCTCAAGATCGAGCTGTTCCTGTTCGATCTCCTCCTGCCGTCCGGGAGTGCGGAAGAAGTCGGCGATCACGCCGAAGGCCTTCTTGTAAACATCCAGTGACACCAGCAGCAGCGCTGCGATGATAAAGAATACGGCGATGATCAGCAGCGTGCCTGCCCTGCCGAACAGCATCGAACATAATGCATAAAGGAATGCGCCGCAAAGACCGCCCGACGCATTGACGGACAGATCTGTGCCGAAATACTGTTTGCTCAGAGCGATCATATCAACGAACGGATTCCAGCCCGTGGTTCCGTCATGAATATCCGCATATGTGCATAGCATCATAATGCCGCAGACAATCAGAATGATCGGAACTGGATTCTTCCCTTCAATGCCATGCTTTTTGTTAAGCATGTTGAGCAGAATCAGTCCGACCCCAAGTCCCAGCACCATCCAGAACAGATTGCCGAACAGATATCGCTGCAGATTGAAAAGGAAGAGCCCCACAATCCCGGTACGGAGAATACCGATGATGATGACAGCAGAAAGGATCACAACAGTGATCCATTGTCTGAGCTCTTCGTTTTGTTCTTTTCTGACCTGTGCTTTTGTTTTTCTTGCCATTGACTACCTTAATCAACCGTATTGATTTCGACAATCGCCGGCAGGATCATCGGCCTCTTTCCGGTTTCCCGGATCACATAGCGGCTGATCTTCTCACGTGCTTCCGCGCGGCAGCTCATGTTGTCATAGCGGCCGTCGGCGACTGCGTCCTCAATCGTTTTTTCCATGATATTGCCGATTTCCTTGACAATGTAATCGGCGTCCTTTAAGTATATCACACCGCGGCTCTGAACGTCGGGTCCGCCGATGATTTCCTTGGTTGCGTGATTGATGACGATACCCACCACGATCGCTCCGTCGGTGGAAAGAAGCTCACGGTCACGCAGAATCATGCCGCTTTCATCAAGGCGGTCATTGCCGTCAACCATGATGTTGTCGACCGGAACCTGATCAAAACTGCGCTTGAGCGTTCCGTCTTCGATTTCGGCCACCTGGCCGTTGTCCATGACGATGATATTGGCTGCGCTGTAGCCCATATTCAATGCGATATTCGCATTGGCAATGAGCTGGCGGTATTCGCCCTTGACGGGAATGTAATATTTCGGATGCATGAGGTAGATCATCATCTTCAGATCCTCAATGCTCGCATGCATGGTGAAGGTCCGCTTGTTGTCAACGGTCAGCACCCTGCCTGCCTCTTTGTAAAGATCATCCTCCATGACCGCCTCTTCCCTTTCGGTGCCCGGCACGGCCGGTGAGGCGATGATGACGGTATCGGTGTTTCGCAGTTCGATATTCTCATCTTCATGGGAAGCGATTCTGTGCACCTTGCGGAAGATCGACTTGCCGGTGCCGGCGATGATCACGATGACATTTTCAAGATCATTGGAGAATGTGGACGGAGCCACCTCGAGTCCGGCCGGAATGTGATAATAGCCAAGCTTGGCCATATCCGCCATCAGGCTGCGCAGCTCGCTGTCATAGATCATGACCTTGCGGTTGTACTTGTTGGCCAGCTCGATCACTTCAATCACACGGTAGATGTTCTGGTTGAACAGGGTGATGAACATTCTGCCCGCCGTGTTTTCATAATAAGGTTCGATCAGCGGCGTGATCTTGTGAAGCGGTGAGCTGTGACCCGCACGGGTGGAGCCGACCGACTCGCACATCAGGGCAAGCACGCCCCCGGCGCCAAGATTTGTGATATTGGTGATATCCATGCGGAAGGCATCGTTTTTCGTATCATAGTCCACAATGAATTCGCTGGAATAGACAATATAGCCGTCCGCTGTCTTGATGGCAACGCCGAAACCGTCGGCGATCGACTGGGTGGTGCCGAAGGTGATGATTTCGGTCTTGCCGATCTTGAACTTCGCATTGCGCATCACGCGGTGGATGTTCAGACTGTTCAGGCCGGCGCTCTTTGCTTTGCGCTCAAACATCAGAGCGGTAAAAGGAGCCATGTAAACCGGCACCTTGGGCAGCTCATGCAGAAGTGCAGGCAAAGCGGCCATGACATCATCATGTCCGTGTGTGATGAAAATACCTTTAATCTTATCCACGTTATCAATCAGAAACCTGAAATCCGGAATCACCATCTCAACCCCGAGCTGATCGGTATCGGGATATTTCATTCCGCATTCCATGACGAATATATCTTCGCCGTTCTGAACAACATACATGTTCTTGCCGTCCTCATCGAGACCGCCAAGGGCAAATATGCGAACTTTACTCATATTATATTTCCTCCGTTTGTACGAAAAGATTTCTGCTGCAATTATTATACCTTAAAAAATCACTGAATCACAGAGCGGATCCATCAAGTGAAAAGCTGTGTGAAGCTTCAATTTTCACATCGACAATCCGGTCTTTGAGTCCGGCGGGGCCGGTGAAGTTGACCAGCTTGTTCTCCTCACTGTAGCCGCTGTATACATTCTGATTCTTTTTGGAAGGTCCTTCGCACAGAACTTTCAGAGTTCTGCCCACATAGGCCTCATTGCGTTTTGAGGCGATGGCGGAAAGTCTGTCATTAAGAATCTGCAGACGCTCCTTTTTCACGCTTAAGGGAATGTCATCAGCCATTTTCGCCGCCGGGGTGCCGCTGCGGGGGCTGTAGACGAAGGAATATGCCATATCAAACTGACAATAATCAACCAGATCCAGAGTCGCTTCGAACTGTTCATCGGTTTCCGAGGGGAAGCCGACGATCAGATCGGTGGTGAATGTGATATCGCTGATCTTCGCGCGCATCTCATCATAGAGCTGCCTGAAATGATCCGCCGTATATCCGCGGTTCATCCGTTTCAGGATCTCATCCGAGCCCGACTGAACGGGCAGATGCAGTGATTTCATGATATTGGGATATCTGACCATCGCATCAATGGTTGTTACCGAATAATCGCGGGGATGGCTTGTGTAGAAGCGGATGCGCTCAATGCCCGTTTCCGCACAGCTTTCCAGCAGTTTTGTGAAGCCGTCCTCGATTTTCAGATCCTTGCCGTATGCATTGACATTCTGTCCGAGCAGTACCGCTTCCTTCATCCCCTGCTGTTTCAGTGAAATCACCTCATCCAGAATATCCTGAGGTCTTCTGGAGCGTTCGCGGCCGCGTGTGTACGGGACGATGCAGTACGTGCAGAATTTATCACAGCCGTACATGATATGCACAAAGCCTTTGCAGGAGGCGCTTCTTCTGACCGGCATTTCCTCGATCAGATCGCCGTCTTCCGAATCAACCTCGATGGTTCTTTCGCCTTCCGTCATGACTTTGACAAGCAGCTGGGGCAGACGCCAGAGATTGTGTGTGCCGAAAACAAGATCCACCTGGGGATATGACTGCAGGATCTTTTCAACAACCACCTCTTCCTGGGCCATACAGCCGCAAAGGCAGATGATCTGTCCGGGATGTCTTGCCTTGACGGATTTCAATGAGCCGATCTCACCGAAAACGCGGTCTTCGGCGGCCTGTCTGATGGCGCAGGTGTTGAAGATGAGCACGTCCGCCTCCTCAACGGATTCAGTCATGACAAAGCCCATCAGTTCCAGCATGCCGGCCATCGTTTCGCCGTCTCGCACGTTTGCCTGGCATCCATATGTGCGGATATAGTATTTCTTTCCTCTGCCGAGATTTTCCGCTTCCTCGCTCATCACAAAACGGCTGCATTCAGCAGCGGTATTGCGGCGGGACCTGTTCGCCTCACGGCGCATCTCAGGCAGGATGTAATTTTCCTTATTCTTATTCATGGCGTAAATTATAGCAGAAATTTCCAAAAGAAAAACCGGTCGGGCAACCGGTTCTTCATTATGTTTCTTATTTCTCGGAAATAGCGGAAACAGGGCAAGCTCCTGTGCATGCGAGGCAAGTAATGCAGATATCCTCGTTGCATTCGGACTTTCCTTCATCATCGAGTGACAGAGCAGTTACCGGGCAAACGCCAACACAAGCTCCGCAGCCAATGCACATATCCTTATCAACTGTTACGGGCATGATGTTCCTCCTTCGCACGTATTATAGTACGGTTTTGACCGCGATTCAATAACTGACCTTTCAAAAAACGTTGTACATCCAATCGATCTTAATAACTGCCCGAAGGCCTGCGCTGAATCCGTTCGATCCGCACTGCCCTTCCGGTTCTGTTGTCGGTTTCGATCAGGCAGCCGCACAGAATCGCGGGACCGGTTGCCGGTGTATAGCGGGTCTGTTCCTTGTGAACAAAGCGCCGCACACTTTCTTCTGCATCCCGTCCGAGCACGGAATCATAGGATCCGCACATGCCGACATCAGTGATGAATGCGCAGCCGCTGATGATTCTTTCATCGGCTGTCTGCACATGTGTATGTGTGCCGACGACCGCGCTCACTCTGTCCGCAAAATACCTGGCGAAGATCATCTTTTCGGCGGTTGATTCACCATGCAGATCAACGATGATCTGGTCCGCCCGGATTTTACCAAGCAATTGTTCCATCGCTTTGACCGGATTGTTTTCCACGTCGCACATGAAAGCTTCACAGATCAGAGAAACAACCGCAATTTTAACCCCGTAGACATCCTTGATCACATATCCCCTGCCGCCGTCGGATGAGCGCAGATTTCCCGGAAAGACAAGACTCGGACAAAGATCGACGCTTTTAATGATTTCACTTTTTGAATACGCATGATTGCCAAGCGTGACGACGTCTGCTCCGGCTGAAACAAGCCGGCTGTAGAATGTTGCTGTGATTCCCTTGCCATGTGCGGCGTTTTCTCCGTTGACAATGACGAAGTCGGCGCCGTATTCACTCTTCAGGGGTTTAATGTTTCTGATAACAGCTTCGCGGCCGCTTTTAGCGACCACGTCTCCCAGGAACAGTATTTTCATGTAAACCCTTCCGGCCAGCCGGCCCCCATTTTCCAGCTGACCTGGTGAAACTCATTTCACGTGCCCATATCATACAGGTTTCGGGATGCGCTTTCAAGGCTTGAATCTGCTCATCTCTGACACATATTGTGCTCTTTCCGCCTTGCGCAAAACAAAAACGCCGCACAGATTGCGGCGCTTTCATGAATATGATCAGCGGGCGAGTTCCTGCACCCTGACTTCCCTGATCAGAGTGACCTTGATCTGACCCGGATAAGTCAGCTCATTTTCAATCTTCTCACGGATGTCATGCGCGATCTTGACCATGGTGATGTCATCGACCTTTTCAGGTTTGACCAGAACTCTGACCTCACGGCCTGCCTGGATGGCAAATGCCTTGTCAACACCCTCGAATCCGGAAGCGATCTTCTCCAGGGATTCCAGTCTGTTGATATAGCCTTCCATCGACTCATAGCGGGCGCCCGGTCTGGCTGCGGAGAGTGTGTCCGCGGCTGCCACAAGAACAGCGATGATGTCCTGTGCTTCGGTGTCGCCATGATGGCTTTCGATGGAATTGACGACGATGCTGTTTTCACCGTATTTCTTGGCAACTCTTGCACCAAGCTCGACGTGTGAGCCTTCCTGTTCGAAATCCAGTGCCTTGCCGATGTCATGCAGAAGACCGGCACGTTTTGCAAGTCCCTGGTTGAGACCGAGCTCAGCGGCCATCATACCGGCCAGCATTGCCACTTCCATGGAATGCTCAAGACCGTTCTGGCCATAGCTGTAACGGAATCTCAGGCGTCCGATCAGCTTGATGAGTTCCTTGTTCATTCTGCCGATGCCGAGTTTGAAGATGGCGTCATTGCCGATCTTCATGATCGTCTCATCAAGTTCTCTGGTGACTCTTTCGACGACTTCCTCGATTCTTCCCGGCTGGATGCGGCCGTCTTTCATGAGAATCTCCAGCGACTGTCTGGCGATCTCACGGCGGATCGGATCAAAACAGGAAACAGTGATGATATCCGGTGTGTCATCAATGATCAGATCGACACCCGTGGCCTGTTCAATCGCCTTGATGTTGCGGCCCTCACGGCCGATGATACGGCCTTTCATTTCCTCACTGGGCAGTGTGACAGTGGAAACAGTTCTTTCAATTGTCTCTTCCTGGGAGTAGCGCTGGATGGCCAGAGAGATGATGTTTCTGGCAACATCGGCAGCCTTTGTTTCGGCTTCCTCCTGCTTTTCATGAAGATACTGTGCAATTTCCTTTTCCGTCTTCTTTTCGACGGCTTCCATGAGCTCCTTCTTCGCATCCTCCTGGTTCATGCCGGCAATTCTTTCGAGTTCGGCAACCTGACGGCTGATGTTCTTCTGGATCTCCTCTTCCATTTTGCTGAGATTTGCAAGTTTTGAATCAGCGAGCTTTTCCTTCTCACTGAGTTTGTTTTCTTTCTGTACCAGATTCTTTTCACGGAAAGTCAGACTGTCCTCCTGACGGAGAAGTTTGTTTTCAGTCTGCTGAATTCGTTCACGCTGATTTTTGATTTCCTTCTCAGCCTGAAGTTTCATTTCATAAACCTGCTGTTTGCCGTCAAGATTCGCCTGGCGCACAACAGTTTCCGCTTTTGAGTTAGCTTCATCAAGAATGTCACGGGACTTTTCCTTGGCTCTGTCCAGTCCCATTTTATCGGCAACGATCATGATCGCGATGCCGACTGTCAAACCTACAATAACAGACAAAATGGCGGTCCCTAGAGTTCCCATAATCTATCCTCCATTTTCATCTGTGAGATAAAATCTCCCGCGTTATTATATCCGTTTTGTGACGATTTCACAAGTCTGTTAAATCGTACGCGGCATGCGCGGAAAACGGTTACAGCAGATACATCACCCAGCCTGCGCCGACCCCGCACAGATATCCGACAATCACATCCATCGGATAATGCACTCCGAGCAGCACCCGCACAGCCGCTGAAAACACGCATAAAACCAATAACAAAGCGCCTAACGCAGGTGATACCTGACGCACGCACATGGCGATCACGACGGCTGAAAACACATGCCGGCTGGGCATGGAATTGCCTTTTGTGCTCTTTTCCAGCAGCACATCGAGATCCCATTTTTCATATGGCCTCTCACGGTTGATTTTTTTGCGCACTTCGGTAAGCACGTAAAAAAAGACGGCCGGGACGATCAATGTCCGCAGAAACAGCCTTCTTTCCGTGAAGAATATCAGCACCAGAAGACAGGGATACAGAATATACATCGTATAGGTGAAATACATATTGAAGTAGATCAGCGATGCATGCAGTCTGCCGTTGTTTCTGAATATGCGTGAAATGCTTTCGTAAAATCTGCCATAGTCCATACGGTGATTATAACAGACAAAAAGACGGGTGCAATGCCCGTCAGTATGATGTATGTTCTATGGCTGTTCAGATCAGGAACTGATAAATGGTGAATGCGGCATAGATGCATAACAGGATGATACCCTGAATCCTGTACAGTCTGCCCTTCTTCAGAGCCGGGATGCACAGCAGCGCCATGACGCCGAGCATGACCGGGATGTCGATCAGAAGTGATGAATTCATTCCGAACAGCATCTTCTCGGATGGAAGCGAGAACGGTGACAGGGTCATTGCCATACCGGAGACCAGCACGATATTGAACAGGTTGGCACCGATGACATTGCCAAGTGACAGAGCGCCATGTCCCTTCATCAATGCGGTGACAGCGGTCACAAGCTCAGGCAGAGATGTGCCCAGGGCAACCATGGTCAGACCGATGACGGAATCCGGAACACCCAGCGCACTGGCGATGATGGTTCCGTTTTCAACCAGCAGATTGGCACCGAAAGCGATCGCGGCCGCGCCGATGACGAGCAGCAGCAGCTCCTGGCCGAGTGACATTTCCTTCTTCACTTCCTCTTCTTCCGCATCATCACCCATTTCGCCGTTTTTCATGGCTCTGACGGAAAGAATCATATAAGCGACAAACATCGCAAGCAGGCAGATGCCGAACAGACGTGTGAACTGTCCGCTTGTATAAGCCACAAAGGAATAAAGGATTGCGGCGATGAAGAATGCGGCTGACGGCAGACGCAGTGATTTTTTGTTGACGGGACCTGGCGCGAAGGTGACCGTGAGGGCAGCAATCAATGAGGTGTTGCAGATGATGGAACCGATTGCGTTTCCATAGGAGATGCCGCTGTTATGCTGAAGCGCCGCCTGGGCGCTTACCATGACTTCCGGTAAAGTTGTTCCGATGGATACGACCGTTGCACCGATCAGCAGCTCGGGCAGATGAAAGCGGTGAGCGATGCCGGTTGCCCCATCCACGAACCAGTCGCCTCCCTTGATCAGCAGGCCAAAGCCGAGCAGGAATAATAAACAAGCCTGTAACATAAAACTTCCCTTTCCTTGTTTCAAAACAAAACGCAGCTTATACAGCCGCGCTGCGTGATCTGATATGAACCACACAGCCGCATAAGCCGCATGGGTCTTGCGATTTAAGGAAGGCCGGGCATAGGCATATGCCGTGGTGACGACCGTTCCGCGCATGTCCTGCGTCCGCTACTCCCCAGGCTTTGATAAAATATCACAAATCAATCTGCACTTCAATCGCAATACCTCAAACCGCAAAAATTGTCCGACGGCGCAGGAATTTACCATGTGCATTGGTGCGGCAAATGAAAAGCTCCCCTGCATTTCAGGAGAGCTGAGCGCTTTATTCTGCGTCGGGCTGGACTGCATTTTTGTCCGGGAAAAGCTTTGCCTTGACCTGATCGGTGATCTCCGCATCGAATTCAGGATGAGTCTTCACATATTCCCTGACGGCATTGAAGCCCTGGCCGATCTTGTCGCCATGATAGGAGAACCATGCGCCGGCCTTGTCGATGATGTCAAATTCAACCGCAAGGTTGATGATCTCATCAAGATGGCTGATGCCTTCGCCGTAAATAATATTGACTGTCGCTGTTTTGAACGGCGGTGCAACCTTGTTTTTCACAACCTTGATCTTGGTGGCGCTGCCGATCGCATCCTGTCCGTTTTTCAGTGTCTCGCCCCTTCTGACATCAAGTCTGACTGACGCATAGAATTTCAGGGCACGGCCGCCCGGGGTTGTTTCCGGATTGCCGAACATGATGCCGACCTTCTCACGCAGCTGGTTGATGAAGATTGCGGTTGTGCTGGAACGGTTCATGACACCGGCGAGCTTTCTCATCGCCTTGGACATCAGACGGGCCTGCAGACCGACCGATGCATCGCCCATTTCGCCATCCAGTTCAGCCTGGGGAACCAGGGCCGCCACCGAGTCGATGACAACCAGGTCAATGGCGCCGCTCTTGATCAGCAGTTCGGTGATCTCAAGGGCCTGCTCACCGGAATCAGGCTGGGAGAGAATGAGCTCATCAATATCAACACCGAGGTTCTTTGCATAAACCGGATCAATTGCATTTTCAGCGTCGATGAATGCGCATCTGCCGCCCTGTTTCTGGCATTCCGCAATCGCATGCAGAGCCAGGGTTGTCTTACCGGAGGATTCCGGACCGTAGATTTCGACGATTCTGCCTTTCGGATAGCCGCCGATGCCAAGCGCCTGATCAAGCGCGAGGGAACCGGAAGGAATCGCGTCGACCGAAACTTCCGCACGGTCGCCGAGTTTCATAATGGAGCCTTTGCCGTATTCCTTTTCAATTGCTTTCAGCGCTTCCGCAAGCAGCTGATCCTTCTTGTCATCTGTTACATTTTTTACTGTTTTCTCTTTTGCCATAAGGCCTCCTGATGATACTGATATTCACCGCCTTCAGACGGTTTCCTCAGTGATTGTTATTTGGATTCCAGAATATCTTCTTTCATCTGGTTGAAATACTGCACGCCGGAAGCGAAGCTGACCAGAGCCGCAAACCACAGCATGAAGGAGCTGACCGGAATGCCCAGCAGTTCAAAAGGCAGATTGTTCAGAAGAATGAGTGCCACGGTAATCATCTGCAGCACGGTCTTGAGCTTGCCCATCATGCCGGCCGCAACGACTTTTCCGTTGGTTGCCGCCATCATACGGCAGCCATCCACAACCGTGTCGCGTGCGATCATGATGATCACCGGCACAACCGGGATCAGACCGCGGGACACAAACAGCAGGAACATCGTTGTTGTCAGCAGTTTGTCAGCGATCGGATCGGCGAATTTGCCGAAGGTTGTGATCATATTGCGGGAACGTGCAATATGTCCGTCAAGCGCATCGGTCAAAGCCGCCACAATATAAACCGCCAGCGCGATCAGGTTGATTACGGACAGTGAGACACTGCCGACCTGGATCACGGAAGGCTCGATTCCGAATGAAGCATACGGGAACAGATAAATCAGAATAATCACCGGAATCAGAACGATTCTGAATACTGTCAGTCTGTTGGGAAGATTCATATATTTCTTCCTCCTTTATTTCTCAACGTTTACAAGTATATCACAACATGCGCGCATTTACGAAAACCGCTTATACGGCCGGACACGCCGGAATCATGTGCAACAATCAGAGTATACCACAAGTCATGATGTTGCGCAAATAATATGCATATGCATAAGGCAAAATATAAAAACAGGAGGAGAATATCGGTTCTCCTCCTTATATGTGCACAATCATAAGCCATGTTCTGTTCACCTTGCGGCGCGGCAGCCATTTATCTCTGCACCATGGTGCAGCCGGATCATGATTTCATTTCACCCTTTCCGGTTCCCCTACCAAATTTGGGTTTCTCGCCTGAGGGGTTTATCGCGTTCCACTCCCTGCGTTTCCCCAGGGACTTCGTCACTGTGACACCTTAAGGACCTTCGCCATGGGCATAGCCTTTAGGCTTCGGTTCCGCCGTCATCCTTGCGGATGCCTGGCCTTATTGATTGGACCAGCACAGACACTACTGTCGTCTCAGACAGTGCGAGCATGGACTTTCCTCTGGACATCTCTGCCAGCGGCTGCCTCATGTGCGCATAATCGTTTTTATTTGCGGTTTTTCGAATCGAAGACCTGCTTCTCCAGACGTGAAATCCGTTTGAGAATATCAACCTGGGAAGCGCCCAGCTGCATCGGATCCGCATCCGCCTGCGCCTTTGCCTTTCCTTCCACTTCGATCAGTTTTGCCCGCAGAGAGGCATTTGTTCTTTCGAGATCCCCGATCTTTTCTCTGAGATCGCTGATCATCTTGTCATACGTCTGATAATCCTTGATCACATTGTCGAGCATGGTGTCGACCTGCTCAGGATTATATCCCTGAAAATCAATGCTGAATTCCTGATTGACGATCTTTTCCGGATCCATGATAAGCTTAAGAGCCATGAGATTCATACCTCCTGTTGTTGATTATCTCATCCCGATTTTTGAAAATCAATAAATCTTCCTTCTTTATGTGAACAAATGTATAATATCAACGGTGAATCAACCATGGTCAATTATCCGAACGGCAGAAAGAGCAGCTGGGCACACGGCACTGCATCCGCAGGCGGCCGCGGCATGGCGCTGGAAAAAGATATCAACGCGACGAACGGCAGCTATCTATCAGATGATACTGCCGTCATCCATAAAAAACCGACTCCGGTAACAATCGTCAAAGTCGATTATCCGAACCGGGCAGCCGCGAAAATCACAGAGGCTTATTTTAAGATTCCGTCCACAACAGACTATAACGGTATATATAAAGGAAGATACATTGACTTTGAGGCAAAGGAATGCGCATCCCGCACCTCCTTTCCGCTCAAATCGATTCATCTGCACCAGATCAAGCATCTCGATTCCATTGTGCGCCATGGCGGCATCGCCTTTGTGATTGTGCGCTTTGTCGAGTATGACGAGAACTGGTTTATCAAAGCGGAAAACATGATTGACTTCTATACCCATGCGGAAAGACACTCAATCCCTTACGAATGGTTCAGGACCAACGGCTTCCTGATCCCTGCAAACTTTATCAGGCCTGTGGACTATCTAAAGATCGTGGACAGGCTCTACTTCAGTAAAGGAGGAACAACCTCAGATGGAAATTAAAAAGAAAAAGAACACCGGAGTCAGAAGACGGTTCCACGGCTTCCGGTTTATTACCGTGTTCATGGCGATTCTGGTCGGCTTTGAACTGGTAGGCGGCGCGGTTGCGCTGTATGGACTGAACACCTGGCTCAAAGGAAAACCGGAAATCGATGTCAATGATTTCTTCACACAGGAGTCCACCCTCATCTACGATGCCAACGGCACTGAAATCGCGGACGTCGGTACCCAGCTGCGTGAAAACATCACCTATGAACAGATTCCCGACGCTCTGATCGATGCGTTCCTCTCAATTGAGGACAGCCGTTATTTCACCCATAACGGATTTGATATCCCGCGTTTTGGCAAAGCGGTTGTCGAAACACTTGCCCGCGGCAATATGCAGGGCGGATCCACCTTCACCATGCAGCTGGTCAAGATGACCTACTTCGTCAATGATGAGGACGGCACAAGCCGCACCAAGGACATCGAGTACAAAGTTCAGCAGATCGCTCTGGCGATGGATCTGGAAAAGCAGTCGACGAAGAAGGATATCTTCGAGATGTATCTGAACAAGATGAACTACGGCGGTGTCGGAAACATCCGCGGTGTGCAGAAGGCAGCCCAGCAGTATTTCGACAAGAATGTCTGGGAGCTCAACACATCTGAATGCGCATTGCTTGCCGGTGTGGTCAACTCCCCCTACTATTACGATCCGCACAACTATCTTGAACACGCGACCTACCGCCGCAACGAAGTCATCGACATGATGGTCCACCACGGATACATCACGGAAGAGGACGGCGAGCTGGCAGCCGCGGTCAAGGTTGAGGACCTGCTGGTTGATCCGTACAAGAAGATCAACGACGGTGAGGCTTATCAATATCAGGCTTACATCGACGAAGTCATCAAGGAGGCCGAAAGAGTCACCGGCAATGACCCGCTCAATGTCTCGATGGAAATCTACACAGCCATGGATCCCGAAGTCCAGGACGCAATGGAAATGATCCTTGCCGGCGAATGGGACGGCATCCAGTGGCCCAATGACAAGATCGAATATGCGATGATCTCGGAAAACAACCAGACCGGTGAAATCGTCGGCATCGGCGGCGGCCGCAATTATTCCAGAGGCGGAACAATGCTGCTGAATCATGCGACTGACCAGTACAACCAGCCCGGTTCAACCGTCAAGCCGTTTATCGATTATCTGCTCGCCTTCGAATTCTGCGGATGGGCGACCGATCATACCATCACTGACCAGCCGGTTGAATATGGCGGTCACGTATTCACAAATGCTTACACAGCCGGATACAGCGGCGAAATGCCTCTGACCGAAGCGCTTGGACGTTCCCTGAACACTCCGGCAATCCAGACTCTGCAGGCCGTCATTGATGCAGTCGGTGCGGACCGCGTCTGCGATTTCCTGGAATCGCTCAATTTCTCACACTTCGACCGCAATGAATTCAATATCCAGTATGCGATCGGTGCCTCCACCTTCTCGGTTTCCGCCAAGGAGCTGATGGCAGCCCATGCCATCAACATGAACGGCGGCAATTACATCGAACCGCATACAATCACAAAGATTGTTTACAGAAATGCGCTGCAGCCGCCGGTGGAAATGAACTATACAAAGACACAGGTCGTTTCCGCACAGGCCGCCTACATGATGTCCACCCTGCTGGAAAAGAACGTTTCCATCAATTATCAGAACTTCATGCAGCTGCTGCAGAGAAGCTATCCGGTATATGCGAAGACAGGTACAACCGACTGGGGCAACTCCGGTCTGGAATACGGCATTCCACAGGGTGCTTCCAAGGACAACTGGATGGTTGCTGAGACAAACAACTTCACAACGGTCGTCTGGTACGGATATGACAAGATTTACGATGATGTCAAATGCTGGTTCGACTATGAAGATATCCTGTACAACATGAACGGCTATATCCAGAATTACCTTCTCGATATCATCAACCGCAATGTTGACTGCTCCGCCGGTGTCACAAGACCTGACGGCATCAGCGATATCACGCATATCAAGAGTCTCTATCCTTATACAGCTGTGATTTCCGGCATGAGTCCTGACTGGTATTCCACCGGTCTCATCAAATCGGAATACAACACACTCGCCGCTCCGGAAGCCGCGGCTGCCGTATCCTCACTTTCCAGCTTCTCCGCTTCAATTGACGATGATTACAATGTTTCCTACTCATGGGCGGAATATCCTGATCCCAGCAAGCTTGAAAAGGCAAGCAGCTACAAGGATATCTCCCTGCGTGATGCCAACGGCAATGTGATTGTATCGGCAAGCGGCAGAAGATTGTTCGACTACTCATGGGTATACGGAAACATTGAATACCGTGCACGGGTTTCCCAGAATGGCGCCACCATCAAGGAAATCAGCTCCGGAAGCAGTTCCACCGGAGAGAATCTTGAATCCTCACTGGCTGAAAACACCGAGACGCAGGTCTGCGGATATTATGCATACTCAAGCGGTATCAGTGCCTCCAATGAGGTCTGCTCCTCCTTCGTCACACCGAAAAAACATGTCTACGCCCCTTCTCAGGGTGCATCCTATGATGAAATCATGGCATGGGCTGACAGCAACGGCTTCAACATCAAGGTCAGCTATCAGGTGCCGGATGATGATCATCCCGAAGGAACACTTGATCTGAGATACAACGGCAAGACATGCTGGGGCATGGATGTCAAGGGAGCTTCAAGATCCTTCCAGCTCAACTACTATACAAACGATTTTGAATAATCAGACGCACTTAAGGGCAGACCGGAAACGGCCTGCCCTTTTTCAATCGGATGGAAGAGCGACAAAACTTGGTGTGATGTGAAGAGACGGCAGAATGATATGAATCAGATCATCCGTTTTAAACCGCAGTGAGCTGGTGTTGACGCATGGATGGCATGCGAACATCTTTTCTTTGAGCACATCCTCATCAATTGCCAGATGCACATGATGAGCGGCATCATTCATTAATCCGAGCACCGAAGCACTGCCCGGGTACAGATCCAGAAACTGAATCATATGTTCCGCTTTTGCAAAGGAAAGCCGGCTGGAATTCACCTGTTTTGAGAAGTCCTTTGTATGGAACGGTTTGTCCGCAGGCATGACAAGCAGAAAGAATTGTGTTTCCTGCCGGTTGCACAGAAAGAGATTCTTGCAGATGCGTACATTCAGCACTTCATCGACCGCCTCGCATGCCTCCATTGTGGCGGCAGCGGGATGGTCAACCCGATCATATGCAACACCAAGACGATCCAGCAGCGTATAGACACGGATTTCCCTTTCCTGGCGGCCCTCATGCGTTTCAGGAGGGCCATGATGCAGCTGCAGAGCGGATTGTTCAGAAGATTTCTGTATCATAGTGATCAGACTTTTCTGAAGACGGGAATGGAATCCAGCGGCGCCTTTGCGCTGATCGTCATACCGCCTTCATAAACCTTTTCATCACGGATATCCATCCATCTGCCTGATGGCAGATATACATTTCTTTCGAAGGTGTCCGGATGCAGAATTGGTGCAACCAGGTATTGATCGCCGAACATGTACTGATCATAGACTTCCCAGCACTTCGGATCTTCCGCAAATTCATAGAACATGGCTCTGATCAATGGTGAACCGTCTGTATGGGCCTGTTTGAACAGATCTGCAATATAGTCTTTGAGCGTATCTCTGAGGGCCAGATTCTTCTTCAGAATCGCAAACACTTCCTCCCCATAGCTCCATAATTCATTGGCCTGTCCGGTGAACAGATAGCCGCCGCCCCAGTCACGGTCATCCAGAACCGGAATATCATGCGGACCTCTGTCGCCATGCATGCGCAGGATGCCGGTGAAGACAGCGAATTCAAACCAGCGGATCAGCAGCTGTCTGAAAGCGGGATCGTTCACATCATCAGTCATGAAACCGCCGATGTCGGTGGTCCACCATGGAATGCCGGCAAGGCCCATGTTGATACCGCACTGCAGCTGATCGCGCAGAGAATCAAAGGTGCTTGGCACATCGCCGCTCCAGATCACATTGCCGTATTTCTGACTTCCCGCCCAGCCGCTTCTGAGCAAAGAGACAGGATTGGTTTTGCCGTCTTTCATACGTCCTTCGCGGATCATGCGGCTGAAATACTGCGGCCAGATGCAGGAACAGGATAAAGCGGTGCCGATATGATAACGGTACTGATCAAAGTCATAGCGCACATAGTCCGGCTCGGCATTGTCCAGCCAGATCATATCCACGCCAAGATCCAGATAGTTCTTTCTGATGATATCATAGACATATTCGCGTGTTTCCGGATTGGTGGCATCAATTTCGGTGCAGTCGCCCTGATAATCATAGGTCTGCACACCGCCCCTTTCCGTACGGATCAGAAGCCCTCTTTCCTCCATTTCCGCAAAGTGGGAGCTTCGTTTATCTACCGAAGGCCATACGGAAACACATACTTTGATGCCCATGTCATGGAGCTCATCGATCATGGCTTTGGGATCTGGCCAGTAATCCTTGTCAAAACACCATTCGCCCTGATATGGCCAATGGAAGAAATCTATGACAATCACATCGATCTTCACGCCTTTTGCCAGACATTCATGAGCGACTTCGAGAACCTCCTGCTGGGTGCGGTAGCGGAGTTTGCTCTGCCATAAGCCAAGCAGATCATCAGGGAATTCAGGTGCTCTGCCGCTCACATCGGTATAGTTTTTCAAAAGCTGTTTCGGCGTGTCACCAGCCGTGATCCAGTAATCCAGCTGTTTCACCGCTTCGGCTATGAATTCTGTGAGATTCATGCCGAATGAGGCTCTGCCCACGGCCGGAGTGTTCCATAAAAGACCATAGCCTTTGTCAGAAATCATAAAGGGAACGCTCACCTGGGAATTTCTCTGCTCGAGGTCGAGAATGCAGCCTTTGAGATTTGTATTGGCCATCTGGTACTGGCCCATGCCGAAGATTTTTTCATCGGGATCGCTGTCAAACTTCTGCACGATCCGGTAGTCTCCGCCGATATAAGGAATATATTCACGGCTGATATATTTCAGACAGCGGCTTTCATCGCACAATGTGCCGTCATAATTGCGGAAGTATTCGCGCAGAATCATCTTCTCATCTTTATAAAATGTGATGACGCACTGGCGGTTGAGAACAGCCCTGATCCGTCCGTTTGTGATCTGCGCCTTTTCGCCGTCAGCACTGATTTCAATCTTCGCCTCAATGCATGAAGGCTCTTCTGTCAAAGCCCAGTCATTGTCTGTAAAGGACGGAAAACGGGTGGTGCGGACCCTCAAAGCATCTTTGCCCCATGCCTCAATGCGGACAGTCTCGCCTTTATACATCCCAATCAGGATGCCGTTATCGTTTCTGAACATATGATCTCCTTTATTGATAGTATGGTTCTCTCACTGAGAATTATATGATAACTGTCCGCCTGATGAGTGCAAAAAAATACAATGCGGCATCGGCTGCCGCACTGTATGGATCAGTATTCTTTTTTTGAAATCACGTGCTCGGTATATTGTTCCGAAAGCACCAGAAGGATCAGCACAACGATGGCAAGAATGCCCATGATCACCCATGGATTCATCGCGTCGAGTTTTGCGATGAACGCAGGCATGTCCACGCCAAGCAGAGTGATCAGTTTACTGCCGGCAAATCCGCCCACAAGAATTACCGCATAGAGGATATACATGATAACTCTGCCCTTTTCCGCATTGTATTTGATGCGGATGGGAATCATGAAGCTGATGAACAGAATCGCGATTGCGATCATGGAACCGCTGCTGATCAGTGTTTCTTCCAGGGCATGTGCCGTTCCGTCCGCAAGCATCATCACCAGTGCGATGATCCCGCCAAGCAAGGCCATGGAGAATGCGCAGCCAAGCGCGAGCGCATATTTCTCGCGCACATAGGTTCTGCGGCTGATTGGAAGTGTGAAGATGAAGCTGAAGCCGTTGTCAAATTCATCATAGCCGATTGTGCTGAATGCGAGCATTGTGCCGATGATGGTGATATAGCCGATCACGATGGTCTTTTCAAAGGCGAATGACATCATGATGCCGCAAAGCAGGATAAACACGGCGGTCTTCACCTGCGCTTTCAGGATCAGCAGATCCTTTGTCAGCAGTCCTTTCATAT
>CACWLH010000033.1 GCA_902761625.1 uncultured Erysipelotrichaceae bacterium | reverse complement strand
GCGGGAAAAGCCGATTTTCATTCCATCCCCTGCAGGGGATGGAATGAAATCGTCTTCTATATTCCAAATATCCTGATCTACAAGTAATATACGAGGAGAAACATATTATGGCAATTGAAGCAGGCGATTTTAAAACTGGTCTGACTATAATCGTCGATGGTGACCCGTGGCAGGTTCTGGACTTCCAGCATGTCAAACCCGGCAAGGGCGCTGCGATTCTGAAAACAAAAATGAAGAACCTGAAGACAGGTTCCACACAGGAAAGAAACTTCAACGCTTCCACAAAGTTTGAAGCGGCGCCGATTGAGAAGAAGATTGTCAACTTCTCATACAGCGTTGACAATGTCTACACATTCATGGACATGGAAACATTTGAAACCTATGAACTGACTGAAGAGCAGATCGGTTTCAACAAGTACTTTATTGTCGATGGTCTCGAAGTGTCACTGGTCATGTTTGAGGGCAACGTTCTGACCGTTTCACTTCCGGCAACAGTTGATCTTGTGATCACTGAGACAGCTCCGGCAATCAAAGGCGCACCGAGCACCCAGACAAAGGATGCGACAACGGAAACAGGTCTGACACTCAGAGTTCCGCAGTTCATCGACCAGGGTGAAAAGATCGCGGTCAGCACCGCTGACGGAAAGTATTCAGGAAGGGCTTGATTTCAGCCCTTTTTTTCTCATGAAAAAAACAGTCCTGATCACCGGCGCGGCCGGGGGAATCGGCAGCGCCATCGCACTGGAACTGGCAAAGAGCGGATATGATATTGTCATCAACTACTGCCATTCAAAAGAAGCGGCGGAAGCTCTTCGCGAAAGGATCATCCGCGAGTACGGTGTGCAGTGTCTTGCCATCAAAGCGGATGTTTCCAAAGAGGATGAGGTTGATGCGATGGTGAGTCAGATAGAGGCGCAGATCGGTCCGGTGGATGTGCTCATCAACAACGCCGCCATCGATAAACCGGATTTCTTCCGGCTCAAAAGTGCGGAGGACTTCCGGCGGATTCTGGATGTCAATGTGGTCGGCGCATTCAACTGCGCAAAGCGTGTGTATTCTTCCATGCTGGAAAGACAGTCCGGAAACATCGTCAATATCGTCTCCACCAACGGTATCAACACATACTATCCGATGTGCTTTGACTATGACGCCTCCAAGGCGGCCCTCATCTCACTGACCCATAACCTTGCGCTGCAGTTCGCTCCATATGTAAATGTCAATGCCGTCGCACCCGGTTTCATCGGCACCGAGAAGGAGCTGGAAGGCTATGATGAAGAATTCCTGAAACAGGAGACGGAAAAGATTTTCCTGAAGCGCTATGGAAAGCCGGAGGAAGTCGCCGCCCTTGTCAGGTTTCTGATCAGTCCCGAGGCATCCTATATCAACAACACCGTGATCCGCATCGACGGCGGCCAGTACGGCAGCTGCTAGAAGAAATGAAAAGACCATGTCACAGCCAAACGGAGCTGTCACATGGTCTGTTTTTGTTATTTCTGATCAGCGATTCTTGACAGGGCAAGCATGATCGAGAGCTTGCCGTATTCATAGGAGAGCGCTCCCTGCATATAAAGGGTATAGGGCTCAATCACCGGCGCATCGGCGGAAAGCTCAATCGTGCTTCCCTGGGTGAAGGCGCCGCATGCCATGACCTCATCAAACGGATAGCCGGGCATCGGGGCGGGCAGGACTCTGACAAAGGCGTCAATGGGAGAGGTTTCCTGAAGCGCCTGGGTGAAGGCGACAAGCTTTTCCTTTGAGCCAAGCTCCACGGTCTGGATGATATCGGTTCTGTGTTCATTGTATCTCGGGGAAACACCTTCATAGCCGAGCTTTTCCATCATGGCCGCGGCGAAGACGGCTGTCTGCAAAGCGCTCTTGACGGCTCTTGGCGCTAAGAAGAGGCCCTTGAAGAAGGCGTTGTTCAGATTGAAGTTGGCACCCTGTTCCTTGCCAAGACCCGGTGCGGTCAGACGGTCGGCGACCATCGCGATGAGATCTTTTCTTCCCGCCACATATCCGCCGGTTGCGGCGACCCCGCCGCCAAGATTCTTCATTAGTGAGCCGACAACGATGTCAGCGCCGACATGTCCGGGCTCACGCTCCTCGACGAGTTCCCCATAGCAGTTGTCAACCATGATGATGACATCGGTGTTGACCTCTCTGATTTTCTGGATCAGATGGCCGATCTGCTCAAGACTCAGGGAGTCGCGGTGGGAATAGCCGCGGGATCTCTGGATCTCCACAAGCTTCACATCGTTGCGTCTGAGTCTTTCGACGATCGCATCCTCATCGAAACGGGAATCGATCAGATCGATCTGCTCATATTTCACGCCATGGGCTTTGAGCGACTGTGAGGAGTCGCCATAGATGCCGATCATCTCCTGCAGGGAGTCATATGGCGTTCCGGTCAGGGAAATCATTGTGTCGCCATGCTTGAGCAGGGCGGAGAAGGCAAGCCATAAGGCATTGGTGCCGCTCATGATCTGCGGTCTGACCAGGGCATCTTCGCAGCCAAGAACTTCTGAAAAGATGGCTTCCAGCTTGTCACGGCCCGGATCGTAATTGCCGTATCCGTTGATATCGGCGAAATCCGTATAGGAGACACGGTTTTCGATAAAGGCGGAAAGAATGCGGTCGGAATTGACCATGCAGATACGGTCGAATTCCGCAAAGATATCTTTCAGTTCCTCTTCCGTCTCTTTTGCGGTTTTCAGTATTTCTTCGTTAATCTGGTTCAGTATCATTGTTGCTTACCTCGGTTTCAGATATTCATTATATCCTTTTTGACGAAACCGGACTCAATTATCGATATTTTTCATGAATGACGGTAAAATGATTTCAGAAGTAATAAGCAACGCTTTTTTTTGCGAGGTCATATATGAGTGAAGACAACAATCATCCGCTGTTCCGTAAGAAGGCGCTCGACAGAATATCCTCACCTGATCAGCTCACCGACTATCTGCGGGTCACATCCCCGGGAATCTGGCTGGTGCTGCTGGCGGTGATCATTATTCTTTTCGGTTTTGCGGCCTGGGCATCGGTCGGCACCCTGAAAACATATGCGCCGGCTTCTGTCAGAGTCACTGACGGCATGGCGGAAGTGGTGATGCGCAAGGATGAAATCCTTGAAGCGGGAATGCCGCTGGAAGTCGGCAGTAAAACCTATCAGATCGATTACACATTCACGGATGAAACGGGCAGGATGATCGGCTATTCCGTCGTCGATCTGCCTGCGGGAAACTATGACGGAAGCGTTCTGATTGAGGAAATCCGGCCGGTTGATTTCCTGTTTGAGAGCAGGTGATGCCCATGGCAGGCAAACAGGTCAAACCGCTCAAAGGCAAAGTCGCCAGAGTGCCCGTGGTGATGCAGCTGGAGGCGCTTGAATGCGGTGCGGCTGCTCTGGCGATGGTCATGGCCTATTACGGCAAATGGGTGCCGCTGGAACAGGTGAGACTGGATTGCGGCGTTTCCAGAGACGGCTCCAACGCGAAGAATATTTATCTGGCTGCCCAGAATTACGGTTTTAATGTCAAAGCCATCAGAACCTCTCCGGAAAGCCTGAGAAAGGAAGGAATCGTTCCCTGCATCATTCACTGGAATATGAATCATTTTGTCGTGCTCGACGGCTTTGCCGGCAGGCATGTCTGGATCAATGATCCCGGCAGGGGCAGACTGAAAATCACCTGGGAGGAATTCGACCGCTCCTTTACCGGTGTGGTCATCACGCCCACTCCCGGTGAGCATTTCGTGCCCGGGGGCAGGCGCAAGAGCACACTCTCCTTTGCCGCAAAGCGTCTGAAAGGCGCGGGTCCGGCGGTGATCTTTGTGATGATGACAACCGTCATCACATATCTCTTCGGAATTTTCAATTCAGGTGTCTCAAGAGTCTTTCTTGACAGAATTCTGACCGGAAGGAACCCGGAATGGGTGCCCGGCTTTTTTGCGGTTTTATGCGGGCTGGCTGTGATTCAGCTGGTCACCGCATGGATCCAGGCGGTCTATTCATTGCGCATCAACGGCAAGATGAGCGTGATCGGCTCCACCTCCTATATGTGGAAGGTGCTGCATCTGCCGATGGAATTCTTTTCACAGCGGCTTGCCGGCGACATCCAGTCGCGCCAGGCACTCAACTCCTCCATTGCCCAGATTCTTGTCTCAACATTTGCACCGTTATTGCTCAATTCCATCATGATGGTGTTTTATCTTGTGGTCATGCTGAAGCAGAGCGTGCTGCTGACATGCATCGGTCTTTTGACGCTGTTAATGAATACGGCGGGCTCGATGCTGTTAAGCAGAAGGCGCATCAACATCGCCAGAGTGCAGATGAGAGACTCGGCCAAACTGGAAGCGACCACGGTCAGCGGCATTTCCATGATTGAGACAATCAAGGCCGGCGGGGCCGAAACCGGCTTTTTCCGCAAGTGGGCGGGCTATCAGGCTTCCGTCAATTCCCAGAATGTCAAAGCGATGAAAACGGATCTTTATTTCGGCATGATTCCGGCTCTGCTTTCCACTCTGGCCAATTATGCGGTGCTGATCACCGGTCTTTTTCTGACCATGCAGAACCAGTTCACACTTGGCACGGTGATGATGTTCCAGGGCTTCCTTGCCTCATTCATGGCGCTCGCCACAAAGCTCATCGGCGCTTCCCAGACGATTCATGAGATGCGCACCCAGATGGAGCGGGTTGAGGATGTCATGGAATACAGGGATGATCCCAATACCGTTACCGGCCCGGAGGCAGAAAAAGCAGGTTATGCGAAACTGCGCGGAGATGTGGAGCTGAAACATGTGACCTTCGGCTATTCGCCCCTTGGCGAACCGCTGCTCAAGGATTTCTCACTGCAGGTCAAACGGGGACAGAAGATTGCCCTGGTCGGCGCTTCCGGCTGCGGCAAATCCACGGTCTCCAAACTGATCGCAGGTCTTTATGATCCATGGGAGGGAGAGATTCTTTTCGACGGCAAACCGCGCAGCGCCTATCCGCGTGAAGTGATGACCGGCTCGCTTGCCGTGGTGGATCAGGAAATCATTCTCTTTGAGGCCAGTGTGGCTGACAATATCCGCATGTGGGATGGCACGATCATGGATTTTGAAGTGATTCTCGCTGCCAGAGATGCGCAGATTCACGATGATATCATGCAGATGGAAGGCGGCTATAACCACCAGCTGCTCTCGGGCGGAAGAAATCTTTCCGGCGGCCAGAGACAGCGCATTGAAATCGCCCGTGTGCTGGCCCAGGATCCGACCGTGATCATCATGGACGAAGCGACCAGCGCTTTAGATGCGAAAACCGAACATGAGCTTGTGAAGGCGGTCAGCGACAGAGGCATCACCTGCATTGTCATTGCCCACCGTCTTTCCACGATCCGCGACTGCGATGAGATCATCGTTATGGAGGGCGGCGTGATCAAAGAGCGCGGAACACATGAACAATTGATGGAACTGAACGGTCTTTACACCGCGCTGGTTTCAAATGAATAGGAGGCTTCAGAACAGTTATGGGTTGGGTTGAAAACCAGATTGCCGACAGACGGGCAGCCGACGAGCAGCTTCTTGAAGACTCCTTCGCACAGATTGCCGGGGTGATCCTCGACAGAGAGAGTGCGGAAAGGATCAGCGACAGGCGGATTGCCACGGAACATGTCATTGATGAAATTCTGAAATATTACCACGAAAAAAATGTGAAGCCGGATGAGCGGATCAAGGATCCCGATGATCAATTGGATCAATGTCTGAAGAAATCCGGCCTGATGAGAAGAGAGATCCTTCTGGAAGAGGACTGGTACAGGGATTCCTACGGACCGGTTTTGGCCTACACGAAACAGGATGGAATTCCCGCGGCTTTATTGCCGAATCTTTTCGGCGGCTATACCTGGGTGGATGAGCATGGCACGAAGCATAAGGTTGCGAAGAACTGGAAGGAAATCTTCTCTGAAAAGGCATATTGTTTCTACCGGCCGCTGCCGATGCGTGCGATCGGTATTCCGGATCTTCTGATTTATCTGAGGCGCTGCATCAGTCTGCATGATCTTCTGCTCATGGTCATTACCGCTTTGATCTGCACGATGGCGGGACTGCTGATTCCGGAGATTACAAGAATTCTCACCGGACCGGTTCTGGCAAGCGGAAAGATCAACGTCCTTGCCGGTGCGGCGGTCTTTCTGATCTGCGCTGCGGTTTCAACGCAGCTGCTCGGCATTGCCCAGCGGCTGGCCTCAAACCGCATTGAAATCAAAACATCGCTCGGCGTGCAGGCGGCCATGATGATGCGGATCCTTTCACTGCCTGCCTCCTTTTTCCGCCAGTACAGTCCCGGCGAAATGAAGAGCAGGGCAATGTCGGTGAGCAGTCTCTGCTCGCTGTTAATGGGCATGGTGATGAACACCGCGCTCTCCTCACTGACCTCATTGCTTTATGTCGCCCAGATCTTCCGCTTTGCGGCTGCGCTTGTGGTTCCTTCGGTGCTGATTGTTCTTGTCAATGTATGCATCTCGGCCATTTCCACGGCTGTGCAGGCGGGACTGAACAAAAGAAGGATGGAGCTGGCATCAAAGGAATCCGGAATGTCCTATGCGATGATTACCGGAATCCAGAAGATCCGCATGGCAGGAGCGGAAAAACGGATGTTCGCAAGATGGCTGAATCTTTTCTCAAAGAGTGCGGAGCTTTCCTATAATCCGCCGGCATTCATCAAGCTGAATTCAGTGATCTTTATGGCCATCTCGTTATGTTCCAATATCATCCTCTATTTCCTGGCGGTGCAGAATCATCTTTCGCCATCCACATATTTTGCCTTCATGGCAGCCTATGGCGCCTTAAGCGGGGCATTCTCCGCCTTAAGCTCCATCGCGCTTTCCGCAGCTGAAATCAGGCCGATTCTGGAAATGGCTGAACCATTCCTCAAAGCGGAGCCGGAAGTGAGTCCGGAAAGGGAATATGTGAGTGATATCAGCGGCAGAATTGATCTGGAACATGTCAGCTTCCGCTATGATCATGATTCAAAGATGATCCTCAATGACATCTCACTGCATGTGAGACCCGGTGATTACATCGCAATTGTCGGCCGTACCGGATGCGGAAAATCCACTCTGGTGCGTTTGCTGCTCGGCTTTGAAAAACCTGAAAGCGGCGCCATCTTCTATGATGGAAGAGATCTTTCCGCACTGGATCTTTCCTCATTGCGCAAAAGGATCGGCACGGTCATGCAGAACGGGGAACTGTTGTCAGGGGATATCTTCTCCAACATCGCCATCGCTTCCTCGCATCTGAGTCTGGAAGAGGCATGGCAGGCGGCGGAAACAGCCGGCATTGCGGATGATATCCGGAAGATGCCGATGGGCATGAGCACGTATGTGTCGGAAGGCACAGGCGGCTTCTCGGGAGGCCAGAAACAGCGGCTCATGATCGCCAGAGCCATCGCTTCAAAACCGAAACTTCTGATCTTTGATGAGGCAACCAGCGCGCTTGACAACATCACCCAGAAAAAAGTGACCGATGCCCTGGATGCGATGGGCTGCACACGCATTGTCATCGGACACCGTCTTTCCACCATCCGTCATTGTTCGAGAATCCTGGTCATGGATCAGGGAAAGATTATCGAGGACGGAACATACGAAGAACTCATTGCAAAAAACGGCGCTTTCGCAGAACTGGTCGAAAGGCAGAGACTGGACCGGAATGATTAATACCGGATGGAGAAAGGATTATGAGAAACCTGATTGAAAAAATCAAAAGAATCCCATGGTGGGGATATGTCACAGGCATTGTATATTTCGGCCTGCAGTACGGCATGTACAGACTGGGTGATTTTCTTTCCCATGTCCTTGGGACCGTTGAACATGCCTTTGAACCGAAGATCCCGTTCATTGATGATCTGTTTCCGGTGATTTCCGTATTCGCGGTGATTTATCTGTTTTCCTATATCTTCTGGATCATGGGACCGATCGCTGTGTCATTGACAAAGAAGCGCAATTTCGTCAATTACATCCTCGGCCTTTCACTCGCCTATATCATCGGCTTTCTGATCTTCACATTCATGCCGACCTATATGGACCGCGCCAAAGAGGGGATCATGGCGGTTGCCGAGCAGCCGGGCATCTTCAACGGACTGCTGAAAACGATTTATGCGGCGGACGGGTCCAATCTTGCCTTCAACCTGTTTCCGTCCTACCATTGCCTGATCAGTCTGTACTGCTATCTGGGAGTCAGAAATCAGCCGGAAATCTCAAAGGGATTCCAGTACTATTCCCTGATCATGACCGTTCTGATCTGCATGTCCACACTGTTCACCAAACAGCATTACATCCTTGATATGATCGGCGGACTCAGTATCACATTGTTCTGTTACTGGCTGATGAACAGACTGGATCCTGGAAAGAAATACGCAGAACAGTAAAAAATCACCCGGGTGTCCGTGAAACGGCACCCGTTTTCTTTCATGCATGGAATATGTGAAGAGGATGAAATCGACATGCAGGCGAACAATTGCATTGACAAGCCAATATGAAAATGATACCTTTTACGCAGTCAAAAGGGCGAAGGCCCGGATGGCTGATTCATCAGGAGGGCTTATGAAGGTTGTCAGAAGAACAATCGAATATGTTTCCGCCAGTGGGATTATTTCCGGTTTCTCAATGTTTATCATTTAGAAACCGTTTTTTTTAAGCAGTATCCATTCGCTCCAGAGGCTTCACAGCCTGTCGCAGTACCATCAGTCAACAATGTGAATCGGAAGGGAGAATCACTATGGCAAAAAGAACAGACATCAAAAAAGTACTGATCATCGGTTCAGGCCCGATCGTTATCGGTCAGGCAGCGGAATTTGACTATGCCGGCACACAGGCATGCATCGCGCTGAGAGAGGAAGGCTATGAGGTAATTCTCTGCAATTCCAACCCGGCCACAATCATGACAGACACCCAGATGGCGGACAAGGTTTACATGGAACCGCTGACCCTGGAATACATTGCCAAAATCCTCCGCTATGAAAGACCGGATGCGATCGTTCCGGGTATCGGCGGGCAGACCGGTCTGAACCTGGCGGTTCAGCTGGACAAGAAAGGCGTTCTCAAGGAATGCGGCACAGAGCTTTTAGGAACACCGCGCGAATCCATTGAACGTGCGGAAGACCGCCAGCTGTTCAAGGAGATGTGCCAGAAGATCGGCGAACCGGTCATTCCTTCTGAAATCACATACTCGCTGGAAGAGGCAAAGGAAGCCGCAAAGCACATCGGCTATCCGGTTGTTCTGCGTCCCGCTTTCACCCTTGGCGGCACCGGCGGCGGTTTCGCCTACAATGAGCAGGATCTCATTGACATCGGCACCCAGGCATTCAATCTTTCACCGGTTCACCAGGTGCTGATTGAAAAGAGCGTCAAGGGCTACAAGGAAATCGAATTCGAGGTCATGCGCGACTCCTATGACAAGGCAATCACGATCTGCGGCATGGAGAACGTTGATCCGGTCGGTGTCCATACCGGCGACTCCATCGTCGTGGCTCCGATTCTCTCGCTCAATGATCATGATCTGAAAATGCTCAATGACAGTGCCATCCGCATTATCCGTGAGCTGAAAATCGAAGGCGGCTGCAACGTTCAGTTTGCCCTGCATCCGGAAACCAGCGAATACTATCTGATCGAAGTCAACCCGCGTGTTTCCAGAAGCTCCGCCCTGGCTTCCAAGGCGTCCGGCTATCCGATCGCCAGAGTCAGTGCCAAGATTGCCATGGGCATGGCGCTTGAGGAGATCGAGGTTGCCGGCACAACCGCCGACAAGGAGCCTTCCCTGGATTACATCGTGGCCAAGTTCCCGCGCTTCCCGTTTGACAAGTTCCCCAACACACCGAATCAGCTGGGCACCCAGATGAAGGCGACCGGCGAGGTCATGGGCATCGGCTCCAATCTTGAGGAGTGCATGCTCAAGAGCGTGCGTTCCCTGGAAACAGGCGTCAATCATCTGTACTCCGCGAAGTTTGACAGCTTCACAACCGAAGAGCTGAAAAACTATGTTTCTGAATTCCGCTTTGACAACATCTTTGCGGTCACCGAGCTGATCAGAAGGGATGTTCCGATCGAGGAAATCCACCGCATCACCATGATCACTGATCTCTTCCTGGAGTCCATCCGCAAGATTGTTGAAATGGAGCGCACCCTTGCGGCCAATGCGAATGATTTTGAAACACTGAAAGCAGCCAAGAAGATGGGCTTCTGCGATGCATTTATCGCAAAGCTCTGGAAGACGGATGAGATGAGTGTCTTCAATATGAGAAAGGAACACAATCTGTTCCCTGCCTTCCGTATGGTTGACACCCTGCATTCAGGCAAATACATCGCTTACCATTACTCCTCCTATACCGGAGAAAACCAGTCCAGACTCTCAGACAGAAAGAAGATCGTGGTGCTCGGCGCCGGTCCGATCCGCATCGGCCAGGGTGTTGAATTCGACTATTCCACTGTTCATGCTGTGCAGACCATCGGCAAGGCGGGCTATGAGGAGATCATCATCAACTCCAACCCGGAAACCGTATCCACCGACTATACAACCGCTGACAAGCTCTACTTCGAACCGCTGACACCGGAAGATGTCATGAACGTCATCCTGTTTGAAAACCCGGTCGGTGTCATCGCATCACTGGGCGGACAGACCGCGATCAATCTGGCCGAGCCGATCATGAAGCGCGGCGTCAACATCATCGGCACAAGCGTTGAAGCGATCGAACGTGCGGAAAACCGTGACAGCTTCGAGAAAGTCCTGAAAGAGCTGGGCATTCCCCAGCCGCCGGGACAGGCGGTCACAAAGATCGAGGACGGCATCAAAGCGGCAGCTGAAATCGGCTATCCGGTTCTGGTCAGACCTTCCTTCGTTCTTGGCGGACGGGCCATGCAGATTGTCGGCAATGAGGAACAGCTCAGACATTATCTCAAGACAGCCGTTGAAATCGATGAGGAAAAGCCGGTTCTGGTTGACAAGTACATCGGCGGCAAGGAAGTCGAGGTTGACGCGGTATGCGACGGTCATGATGTTTTCATCCCCGGCATCATGGAACTGGTTGAGCGCACCGGTATCCACTCCGGTGACTCCATCTCGGTCTATCCGACCTTCAGCATTTCCAACAAGGTAAAGGGAATCATTCTCCAGTATACAAAGAAGCTCGGTCTTGGCATCGGCATCATCGGCATCTATAACATCCAGTTCATCGTTGACAAGGATGAGAATGTCTATGTCATCGAGGTCAATCCCCGCTCCTCAAGAACCGTGCCGTTCCTTTCCAAGGCAACCGGCTATCCTCTGGCGGATATCGCCACCGAGGTGATCCTGGGCAAGAGCCTCAAGGAACAGGGATACTTCGAACTCTATCCGGATGAGAAGAAGCGCTACTATGTCAAGGTTCCGGTCTTCTCCTTCAACAAGATCAAGGGTCTCGACGCATATCTGTCACCGGAAATGAAATCCACCGGTGAGGCGATCGGCTACGATGACAGACTCAACAGAGCGCTCTACAAGGCTCTTCAGGCTTCCAGCATGAATCTGAAAAACTACGGAACCGTCTTCGCCACCATCTCCGATGATGACAAGGAAGAGGCGCTCCCGCTGATCAGACGCTTCTATGACCTCGGCTTCAACATCGAGGCAACCAGAGGCACTGCCGAGTTCCTGAAGAAGAACGGCATCCGCACCCACATCCGCAAGAAGATCTCCGAGGATCCGGAAGACATTCCTTCCGCAATCAGACAGGGCCACATCGCCTATGTGATCAACACCAGAAAGATCCAGTCCGCCGATGAGGCAAATGACGGTGCCCAGATCCGTATGTGCGCGGTTGAAAACAACACAACCATCTTCACATCGCTTGATACCGTCAGGGCACTTCTGGATGTCCTGGAGGAAATCACTCTGAAGATCTCCACCATCGACGCATAAGATGAAACTCAGCCGGAGGATCAGCTCTTCCGGCTTTTTCATTCTGTTTTGCATTGCGGCAAAGCTCTGTTACAATCATCTGAGGAATTGAGAAAGGAATATACATATGACATACAGCGGATATACAGAATATATGCTCGACATCATGAAAAGACTGCTGGCGGCGGACAGCCCCACCGGCTTCACACAGCAGGCCACAGAGCTTTGTGTCAAGGAGTTTGAAAAGCTCGGCATTCAGGCGTCTGTAACCCATAAGGGATGCGTGCTGGCGGAACTTGGCGGTGAAGGAAATCCCGTGATCGTGACAGCCCATATCGACACTCTTGGCGGAATTGTTTCAGAGGTCAAGACCAACGGAAGACTGAAGATTTCCAACCTCGGCGGACTGAAAGCAGTCAATTGCGAAACCGAGAATGTGCGCATCTATGCAAGAAACGGAAAGGTTTATGACGGATGTCTGCAGCTGTGCAATCCGTCCACCCATGTCAATCCCAAAGCGGGAACAGAAGAAAGAAACTTCGATACCACCGAAATCCTGATCGATGAGGATGTGCATACCAAAGAGGAAACTCTCGGCCTGGGCATCACCAACGGATGCTTTGTATGCTTTGACCCGAGAACCGTCATCACATCCTCCGGCTATCTCAAATCCAGATATCTGGATGACAAGCTGGCTGCCGCGGTATTGTTTGCGCTGGCGAAAAAAGCGCAGGACAATCAGCTGAGCCTGAACAGAAAAGTCTATCTGTTCCTGAGCACCTATGAGGAGGTCGGCCATGGCGGGAAGGCAGGTCTGCCTGCGGATGCCGAAGAAATCCTCGCGGTGGATATGGGCTGTGTCGGAATTGGTCTGGAAGGCAGCGAACGCAAGGTTTCGATCTGTGCCAAGGATGCCCACGGCCCTTATGATTACACCGTGACCGATACCCTGGTCAGACTGGCTGAGAAAAACGGACTGAACTATGCGGTTGATGTTTATCTGAATTACAGCTCCGATGCGCAGGCTGCCATCGCTGCCGGAAATGATTTCCGTCATGCCCTGATCGGTCCGGGCGTCTATGCCTCCCACGGTTATGAAAGAAGCCATGTGGAAGGAGCGGAAAACACCCTCGCGCTGCTTGAGGCATATCTCAGTGCGTGAATCGAAGAAAATCTTCCTCATATGGAAATATTTCATTTCAAAACACACATAACAAAAGAAAACCGTCCGGCCGGACGGTTTTTCCATAAACAATGTTTTTCTGAATTACTTTGGCAGATGCGCTCTCAGTCTTTCGGCGATGATTTCGCATCCGGCGTCATTGAGTTTGTCATCGGAATAATTCATGGCGAAGGTGGAGCCCCATTCCTCCTTGTCCTTATATTTCGGAACCAGGTGGCAGTGGAGGTGATGGCCTGTGTCGCCATACATGCCGTAGTTAATCTTGTCAGGGTGGAATTCGGCATGGATTGCCTCAGCGGCTGTGTTGACGTCCTCAATGAAGGCGGCTCTTTCCTCCGCAGTCAGTTCACGCATTTCCGATACGTGGAATTTTGAGGCGACAATGCAGCGGCCGGGATGGGTCTGATCACGGAAGACATAGAGAACGGAAGCGGGAAGCTCGCATACCTCATAGCCGAACACGTTGACCAGATCGCCTTTTGCGCAATATGCGCAGTTGGGATCTTTATAGTTTTTGTCCATTTTGATTTCTCTTCTTTCTTTCCATAATGGTTGCACGGCCAAATGGCGGGGACACTGTCAATTTTTAAAACTTTGCGGTAAATCTGTATTTTCAATTTTCCGGAATTATGTAATAATGGAATTCCTTTCGCCTTGTTCTTTGAAAATTGAATCTCTTAAAAAAACGGTTTCCGCCACAGAGGAAAGACAGACATCTCACGGTTTGCTTTTCACGAACTTCTTTTGAATTGTGAATGATCGATTGATGTAAAAGCAGGAGGAGAAATGATCATCAGGAACAGAACTTTCTTGATTGCTGAAAATGTCAGCGCAGCCCGCAGACAGAAACTCACAAGAGAAATTTTTTTAAGGGGAGGCATTGTATGTGCCGAGCCTGATGAGAAAACCGATTATGTAATCTTCGATGCCGAAAATGAGTACCTCAGAAACAGAAAGAAACCCGCGGACACAAACGCACTCCAGATCACCGTCAATGAAATGACGGCCATGCTGGATTGTTCAGAAGCACCGGCACAGTCGGAATTTCTGGTTGTCAAAGGTGTGCTGGAAAGATGGCTTGCGGAAGAATCAGACAGAAGTGTACTGAAGATTCCGGAGGGAGTCAGAAGGATTTCCGCCAATGCCTTCCGCGCGGTATATCATGATCAGGAATCCGTTTACAGAAAGAGAAGAAAAATGATCACAAGGATCGTGTTTCCGAAAACCCTTGAGGTGATTGAGGAAAATGCCTTCCGCGATTTCAGATCACTGAGCGCAGTCAGCTTTCAGAATGGTCTGAAGAGTCTGAACGGTTTCCGCAACTGCGTGAAACTTGGCGCCGTGGCCATTCCGAAAACATGCACCGAAATCGGCCCGTATGCCTTTTACGGATGTGTGAATCTCAGGGATGTGAAATTCAGTGAAGAAATCACGATGATCGGCGCGCATGCCTTTCATCACAGCGGCATTGAAAGCCTGCACACATGGGAAAAGCTTTCACGCATCAGCGATTATGCCTTTGCGGACTGCAGAAATCTGAATACTGTTTCATTTGAAAGCAGTCAGCTTGTGTGTGAGAAAAGAGCGTTCCGTGAATGCAATGCGCTGGATGATGTGAATGTGAATGAGGGAAGTGTGTCCATTCATGTTTCCACATTCTGCGCATATACCATGGAAAAGTGTCTGAAGGCACTGGAGAGCGATGCATGCGGCAGCGCCTTTGCAAAGATGTGGAAGGATATGATGATTTCCGCTCCGTCCGCTTTCAGCCGCAGACTTGAATGGGAGGCACTGAATGATCTTCGTCCGCTCTGCCGCAGATTCAGCGGCCTGCCGCTCAAAGGCAGGGACGATGACATCACGGATCCCGTCAAACTGGAAGGGCTGAAGCGGATCCGCATTCTTCAGAAAGAGACAGGTCTCAATCCGAAGGTGCAGAAGTATTACCGCGCTGACCGTCTGTATTACTCCTATCTCACCGCAAACGGTCTGATCGGCTCCATCGATACGATCTCCTATGATCCGGCATACGAAAAGATTGTCCGTGAAACCGAACGGCTTTACGGCATCCGCGTATACCATGTGATCGAATCATATGTGCCATGGAAGAGTCTGATTCTTCTGTATGTGGAACATGATCCCGCAGACTGGGAATATGGAAGACCCTCTGACGGATGGGTATCCGCATATGTGCACAATTTCGAACTTGGCGAAGGTGAGTTCGGCGAAGTCCGGGTAAGCTCCTATGATGGGGCATTATACCGGATCGGATGAACTGAACGACAGATACTGATTGCAGTTTATAACCATGAAGGCGGCAGGCATGCCGCCTTTTCCTTTGGCAGGCCTCCTTTTTTGGCACCCGATGTTATAATGAAATCTGTCAGGTGAATTCATATGGGAAGAAAATCGATCAAGGATAATAAGAATATTTATCAGCTTTCACGCGAGGAGGCGGGACTGACCAGGATGGAAGCCAGCGGGCTGACCTATCTTTCGGATAGCGTGATTGAAAAGATTGAATACGGCACCTCAAAGCCGGATCCCGAAGCGGTGGTGGCGATGGCAAAGGCATATAAGAAACCTGAGCTGTGCAATTATTATTGTTCGCATGAATGTGCGATCGGCGATGCCTATGTTCCGGAAGTGAAGATTTCCTCGCTTTCCGAGATTGTTCTGCATATGCTTGCGTCGCTCAATTCACTGGAAAAGCAGAAGGAAAGGCTGATTGAAATCACCGTGGACGGGGAAATCACGAAAGATGAGCTGGCTGATTTCGCCTCGATCCAGAAAATGCTCAACCGCATCTCGCTTTCCGCCGATGCCATGCGCTTATGGCTTGAGAAAAGCATCGCTTCGGGCAATGTGGATGAGACGGAATTCAGAAAATTATTGAATGATGAGGAGTGAAATACTCCTTTTTTTCACGCGAATCGAAGAATTAAAACCGCGTATTCCGCCATTGCAAAAGTGTATTGCGTTCATGGCTTTCAGTACAATAAGAGCGTGAAAGGAGTGTAACGGGTATGAATCCATATGTACGTGCTGCAGGCTGCCGGCTGCTGGAGAAAATGGAAACGGATCCCGGATACTCAAGGAGGCTTTCATTGAAAGATGAATCAACATTCTGTGAAATCCCCGTCACACAGATCCGCAGGGATCAGAAACAATCCAGACAGGTCTTAATGACCGCAGAAAGGGAAAGAAAATGAAACGACTGTTCAAGGCACTGATGGCCTTCACCCTTGTGGTGACACTGGCCGGATGCAGTCCTGATAAAATGGCTTATAAGAGATATTCGGGCACATGGGTTGTGACAAAGGCAAATGTCGAGGAAAACGAAACCGCGACAAACGCGATCGCCGCAGCGCTGGCAATCGTAAAGCTGTTCGGCGGTGAAATCTCCATGGAACTCAACAATGACGGTACCGGAAAGTTCGGCATCAGCACGGAAGAAACCAATCTCACCTGGGACGCAAAGGTGATCAGGATGGAAGACAAGGAATATGCATATGAAGTGAAAAATGATGTGCTGACGCTTCATCTGGATGAGAAGGACTCCGTCACTCTGGAAAAGAAACAGGTCAAAAACGAATAAGACACCCCGAGAGATTATGCCTCCTCTTGCATAAGAACCTCTTTATGGGAATGGCCGGACTGCCGTCCGGCTGTTCTTTTTTATACTGACGGTTTATTTTTTTGCGATTGCGCATGCCATAGAATAATCATGCAGACAGGAAAACCTGCCGCAAAGACGCATCCAGCCAAAAAAAGCGGATCAGATATTCCGGCGTGGAATTGAATAAATGCGTCTTGAATCAATACCGGCACATCCAGCAAAACAACTCACGGTAGATAAAATGAAAATTATGTCTGAACGGATGATTCAGCACGGCATATCGGTGTCGGGTTAACTGCGGAACCGTCCTGAAAATCCGCTCACGCCTCAGACATGAAGAAAGGAGACACGGCATGCTCGAAACAATGGTTCAGGATCTGATGATCGGACAATATGGAAAATTAACTGAGAACGGCGCGTTTGCAAGCGAAAGCGCCGGAGCCGGAAGTCTTCTTGATCTGTTCGCTGCGGCGGGATCCTTACGCTCCCGCCCTGAACAGGTCGCATCGATGTATGCGGCTGCCCTGGCCGCTGACCGTCTCAACGCGGTCAAACTGGCTTTTTATACACGTGATGTCAGAGAAGGACTCGGGGAAAGGCTGACTGGAAGAATCATGTTCCGCACCATCGCTGATCTCTATCCAGAAATCATGCGAAAAAATCTGAAATATATCGCTGAATTCGGGCGCTTTGATGATCTTGTTGATCTGCTTGATACAAAGGTGAAAGACGATGTGCTGATGCTGATGAAACAGCAGCTGGCAGAGGATATCGTCGCAATGGCACAGGCAAAGCCTGTTTCCCTGCTTGCCAAATGGCTGCCTTCCGTCAACACCTCCTCTTACAGGGCGCGCAGAAAAGCGCGCATGATCGCTTCCGCCTTCGGTTATACCGAAAGGGAATACCGTAAGACGCTTTCCGCTCTGCGGGCATATCTGAATGTGACCGAAGTGCGTTTAAGCGCGAAGGAATATGAACAGATCAATTATGAGAAGGTTCCTTCAAATGCCATGCTCAGATACAGAAACACCTTCTGCAGACATGATGAGAAACGCTTTGCGCAATACATCGAACAGGTGTCAAAGGGCGAGGCGAAAATCAATTCATCTGTGCTGTATCCTTATGATCTGGTGCACCAATATGTGGATTGTTCCCGGCTGTATCATCGGGGACTGTCCGCTGTCAAAGAAGCGGATGAGCTGATTGAACAGCAGTGGAAAGCATTGCCTGCCGTTGTCGATGATGAGGAGAATACGCTTGTCATGGTCGACGTGTCCGCTTCCATGTACGGCCGTCCCATTGAGACTTCCATGGGCCTGGGCATTTATTTTGCACAACGGCTCAGCGGTCCGTTCCATAACAGAATCATGCTGTTTGCCGAGCGGCCCCGTCTGATTGAGCTCAAAGGGGAAACCTTAAGAGACAAACTGATTGAAATCCTGAGCCAGAAGCCCGGATTCTCCACCAATCTTGAGGCAGCCTTTGAACTGGTTCTGAAAGTCGCCATTGCGGCCGATCTGGACCAGGAGGATCTTCCTTCCAGGATTGTTGTCATCTCTGACAATGAGATCAACCGTCTGTCTTCACAGACACGATGGATGTTCGTGGATGAGATGAAGATCCGGTTTGAAATGGCCGGCTACCAGATGCCTTCACTTGTCTTATGGAATGTGGAGAGCAGAGAGAATACATTCCATGCCCTTTATGATGAAGAGAATGTTCAGATGTGCTCCGGTCAGTCGGTTTCTGTATTCAGATCACTGATTGACACCTTGCAAATGACCCCATATGAGTATATGATTCATGTGCTGAACAATCCCCGTTATGACTGTATAACGGTCTGAAAGAATAAAAAAAGAGGCACAGAAGAAAAAGGTATTTTTTCTATGTGCCTTTGAAGGCACAGTCAGGAGGTGAAATGTCAGTGGAAAAACTGCCTGTCATTGATATGCAGGCAACCGGACGCAACATTGAGTCCTTGAGAAGAAAAAATCATCTCAAGGTCGTCGATGTGCAGGATTTCTTCGATTTCAACACACCGCAGGCAATTTATAAATGGGAGAGCGGCAGAAGCCTTCCCTCCCTCGAAAACCTCGTGGCGCTGGCCAGAATGTATGGCTGCTCCATTGAGGAGATTCTGGTGATCAGGGACCATAAGCCCTGATTTTTTTTACAGCAGCGACAGGCTGAAAGCGATCAGAAGCTGGCCGATATAGTACAGGGACAGATTCGTGATGCGCAGGCTGAATTTTGAGGAAGGACCGAAGGTGTTGAGAATCAGCACGATATCACTGATCAGAAACAGGAAGCATCCGGCTGCGAAAACCACCGTGAACGGGGAGAAGGAGGAAATCATGTTTCCCAATGCGACGCAGTTGAGAATGACAATGGCGCCGATGTAGAAGATGCCGAAGATTCTGAATGCCTTTGCGGCGGTGATCTTTGTGAAGATCCATTTCATCAGCAGTGCGGTCAGTACGATGCCGGCAATGATGCAGAGGAGTTTCTGCTGATTCATCGGAAGAACCGCTGCCAGATACATGATGTGGCCGCTGAGAAAGACAAGGATGCCGGCCAGAAAGACAAGCTGGCCTTTCTCTTTGAACACATAGCGAAGATTGAGCAGCACATCGGCAATTCCGCCGAGTACAAGACCGGCAATGATCAGTTCTGAACCGGATGAGCCCTTAGCGGCAAGAAAACCGAGAATGATGAAACAGAGGGATGCCAGACCTTTGCAGATCACGGCATTGACCCATTTCTCCTGTTTCTCCTGCCGCATGAAAAGGGTGGCGATGAGCAGACATAACGAAATGAGAATATACATATTGTCCTCCATGCACATATGATCTGAATTCCAGTGTAACTCAATTAATGCATGTAAGGTAAAAAGAGAACCGCAATGTCAATTCCAGTTGCGGTTATGTTATATTATTCTTTACAGCAGGTAAATCAGAACGAGTGTGAGGTGAAACCATGAGCATTGCGGATATCGAATTCATCAACATGTGCAGGGATATTCTGGAAAACGGAACATCCACCGAAGGCCAGAAGGTGCGCCCGAAGTGGCCGGACGGCACCCCGGCATACACAATCATGAAATTCTGCGAGATCAACCGCTTTGATCTGAGAAAAGAATTCCCGATGCTCACTTTGAGAAAGACCGGCATCAAGAGCGCCACCGATGAGGTTCTGTGGATCTGGCAGAAGAAGTCCAACAACATCAATGATCTCGGTCCCCATATCTGGGATGAGTGGGCTGATGAGGATGGCTCCATCGGCAAGGCCTATGGCTATCAGCTTGGTCTCAAGCATTCGTGCAAAGACGTGAAAGAGGAAGGGCTTGTCAACGCCTTTCCGGAATATTATGAATTCGCTGTGAATGAGGAAGGTGAGGAAATCTTCCGTGACAGTCAAACAGGCAGAGTCGCGGCCGTGAAGAAAAACGGCAGATGGCATATGGATCAGGTGGACAAGGTGATCTATGATCTGAAGAATCAGCCTTTCGGCAGACGGATCATGACAACCATCTGGAATCCGGAGGATCTCGATGAGATGAATCTGCAGCCCTGCGCCTGGAGCGTGACATTCACAGTGACCCAGGATCCGGGCAAGGATAAACTCACCCTGAACATGATTCTCAATCAGAGATCGCAGGACATTCTGGCCGCCTGGGCATGGAACACATGCCAGTATGCGGTGCTTCAGCACATGATCGCACAGGTCTGTGACATGGAGGCGGGAGAATTCGTCCATATCGATGCCAACGCGCACATCTATGCGCCGAATCACATCCCGGCGATCAAAGAGCTGATTGAAAGAACGCCGCAGCCCGCGCCGATCTTCCATCTTGATCCTTCCGTCAAGGATTTCTACCGTTTCACCAAAAACAGTGTCTCACTGGAAAACTATGTGGTTGCGGGTGAACAGATCCGCAACATTGATATCGCGATCTGAGGTGATGAACATATGAAAGCAATCGCAGCGGTTGATCAGAACTGGGCCATCGGTTATAACAATCAGCTTCTGGTCCATATTCCCGATGATATGAAAAACTTCCGCCGTCTGACCCAGGGCAAAACCGTCATTTACGGCAGGAAGACACTGGAAACATTCCCTCATGCAAAGCCGCTTCCCAAGCGGGACAATATCATCCTTTCCAGAAATCCGGACTATTTCGTGGAAAACGCGAAAGTGGTCCACTCTGTCGAGGAGCTGAAAGAGATGCTGCCGGAAAACACCGATGATTATATTGTCATCGGCGGCGACAGTGTTTACCACACATTACTGCCCTTATGTGACACATGCATCATCACAAAGGTTGAGAACAGCTATGAGGCAGATGCCTGGTTTGACAATCTGGACAACGATCCCGCATGGCAGTGCACAGAGCGCGGTGATGATCAGGAATACGAAGGGCTGATCTTCCACTTTGATACATACGAAAGAATCTGAATTCCGGTTTCATGCAGATGGCCCGCTGATACAAGGCGGGCCTTTCATATGGAAATAATATATTTCTTTCCGGATTTCAGCAGCTTTGGCGGAATAAGAGTATCAGAGGGCAATCATGAAACTGAATCACGCACTGAAAACAACCGAATTCCGATCTTCTTACGATCATAATGCCAAGCTGCTCATCTCAAAAAAAGAATGTCTTGCCAGAATTCTCCAGGGCTGTGTCACCAATTTCAAAAATATGGAGGTGAAAGAAATCATACCTCATATAGAATCGGTAGAGATTGACAAAGTTCCCCTGGAACCGGGATTGACCAATTGCGGACCTCTGAACAGCCTGGACAAGGAAAACTATGAACCGGGAGAAGGCACAGTATTCTTCGACCTTCTGTTCAATGTCACTCTTCCGGACAGCGAACGCGCGAGAACCCAGATTAACATCGAAATACACAACCGCACAAGTCCATGGCGGATACTGATTCCGAGATCCATATATTATCCGGCGCGGATGCTTTCTTCGCAGGGAGACAGGGATTTCTCTCTGGCAAAACAGGAGTATGACCATCTTCATAAAGTGATCAGTATCTGGATTTCACTGGATGTGCCGGAATACATGGCAGATACAATTGTTTCATATACAATCAAGCCGGAATTCTTATACGGCGGGCCGTATAAGATCCAGGGAAATTATGATCTCATGGAAACAATTCACGTCAATATCGGTAAGGATCCGGAAAAAAGCAATGAGCTGATCCGTTTCCTGTATACACTCCTGTCCAATAACTACAAAGCTGAAGAGAAGGAAAAGATCTTGACATCGGAGTATGAAATGGAATTCAATGAAGACGACAGGAGGCGAATAAGAGATATGGAGGGAATCCTGGACGGTTTCATCAAAACCAGTACGGAAGAAGGCTTCCGCAAAGGATTTGATAACGGATTAAAGAAAGGCATCAAACAAGGCATCAAACAAGGCATCAAACAAGGCACCAGCCGGATGCATGAGAAAAACATTGCCGCTGCTGCTCTTGCGGTGGAGAGCGGAAAGCTCTGTCTGTCTGATGCTGTAGAGCTGTTTGAAGTCACGGAAGAGGAAATCAGCACTCATCAAAAAACAAATGAGTAAGAATCAGAAAAGCACCGGTCCGGTGCTTTTCTGTTACACGAAATGGGAATGTGAGGCTTTGCGGTTTACAGTGCAAGGGCTGCCGCAAGACCGGCTTCGGTTGCCTTGTTGGCGAGACCTGCCTGTTTTGCGTCACCGATGACATAGACTTCACCGCAGACCTTCTTCGCGGCTTCTTCCAGCGGATTGTAAGGCTTCACGCCCATGGCGAGCACGATCGTGTCAAAGCCGCCGATGGTGACTTCCTTGCCGGACTGCTCATAGACAACGCCGTCCTCATTGAATTTTTCACGGTCGCGTTGACGATCTTCTGAATGCCTCTTTCGGCGAGTCTTGGCATCAGGAAGGCACGCGGTGTCGGTGCCTCATCCAGAGCGATATCCGCACGCATTTCCAGAATGGTGACGGCCTTGCCATGAGGATCCACAGCCGTTACTTCAATGATGATCAGACCGAATCCGCCAAGTGCTCTGGCGCGGTAGTATTCGATCATCTGATCGGTGACGAATCCTTCATAGGTTCCGAAGTTGGTTCCCATGGGCGGCACGACAAAACGGTTTTTGAGTTCCATTGAGCCGATTCTTCCGCTCGAAAGAAGCTTTTCAAATTTCATTATAATTTCCTCCGATAATATATATCTGATTTCAGTTTAATCAGTTATATCAGAGACGGTAACTGCATTGCTCAGATGAGATAGTATGATGAGAACACTTCCGAAAAGGCATCCATCGCCCTGGAAATATAGCGGTTTTCGGATGTCACAAAATCAAAGGTTCTTTCCGCAAGCGGTGAATCCAGACGGAAATAATACACGCTGTCACTGGCCTTTGTGACGAGGTGATCACTGATGAAAGCGGCTCCGAGTCCTTCGCAGGAAAGATGCCATGCGGTGGCCAGCTGACTTAAGCGCATGGTGATCTGCGGTGTCATATGTTCCTGTTCGAACATGACCTTTGCACGCTCGTAAAGATTGTTGCCGTCGGATAACAGAATGAACGGAATCTCCTTGAAATCCTTTAAGGAGACCGCCGGGAAGGATTGATCCAGATGTTTTTTCTCCAGAATATCGATGTTGGTCATGGCGCATGCCATGGCTTTTTCATTGACCGTGAAACTTTTCGGAACACAAAGCAGCACATGATCCCTGAAGCAGGGGGTCAGACGGTATGGATCCTTTCTGCTTAAGCCGCAGTTGAAAGTCAGATCGATGCGGTGTTCTCTGAGCATTGCGAGCAGTTCCCTGGAGCCGGCCTCGATCAGGATCACATCAATGCCCGGATAGGTCTTGTGGAATTTTGAGATCACCGGCGGAAGAATATAGGAATTGAAATAATTGGTGCCGCCGATGGTGAGCGATCCGGTATGCAGAGAGGAGAGATCATGGAGCTTGAGGGCCAGTTCCATCTCGAGATCGCGGATCTGATAATACTTCTCAATATAGATCTCACCTGCTTCGGTCAGGGTGAGTGTTTTTGCACTGCGGTCAAAGATGAGCGCGCCAAGCGACTCCTCCGCCCGCTTGACGGCAAGACTGAGCGCCGGCTGGGTCATATAGAGCTGTGCGGCCGCCTTGGAAAAGCTTCCGCATTCATAAACTTTATAGACATATTTCATTTCCTGATCCATACAATCCTCCATAAATCTGATTTATATAAATATCAATTCCATAAAATTCAAATTAATCATATCGCCTGCTATTCTGAAAATGCAAGAAGGATTCAACAATTGAATCTGACAATAAATAAGGAGGCGCAAATGAAAATCAATGCATTGTTGATGGACATCAGTGACAATGTCGTGACGACCATTGCCGAAATCCAGGCGGGCGAAACGATCGTTTACCGCAAAGGGGAAGAATACTGTGAGCTCAAAGCGGCGAATGATATTCCCTTCTGCCATAAGGCTGCCCTGTGTGATATCGCCAAAGGATCAAATGTGATCAAATACGGAGAAAGCCTGGGCGAGGTTTCCAAAGACATCAAAGCAGGTGAATGGGTCAATGAGACAAACCTGTTCAGTGTTCCGAGAGATTATGACAGCGAGCTGGCGGATGAAAACTTCGTCATGTGCGCAAAGCAGTCGGAAGGCAATCCGGACAGAAAAGAACTGAAATTCTGGGGCTACCGCAGAAAAGAGGGAAGACCGGGCATCCGCAATCATGTGCTGATCCTGCCGACCTGCGCATGCGGAAGCGAAAGCTGCCGGATCGTCGCAAGCCAGGTGCGCGGAGCGGTGAACATCGTCTTCAATACCGGCTGTTCCGATGTGGCGGCCAATACGGCAATGAGCCAGAAGGTACTCACCGGCTTTGCCTGCAATCCCAATGTGTACGGGGTTGTGATCATCGGTCTGGGATGTGAGACAGTTCCTCACTACAAGCTGAAGGAAAAGATTCAGCAGATGACATCCAAGCCGGTTGTCTCCTTCGGAATCCAGGATGAGGGCGGCACCCTGAAAACAATTGAAAAGGCGGTCAGAGCCGCAAGAGATATGGCCATGGAAGCAGGTTTGCAGCAGAAGGAGCTCTTCGATGCGTCCGAGCTGTTCATCGGCATTGAATGCGGCGGCAGCGATGCGACCAGCGGCATTGCCTCCAATCCGGCGGTCGGCGAAATGAGCGACATTCTGGTTGACCTTGGCGCCACCAGCATGATCAGTGAATCGATCGAATGGATCGGCGGCGAACATGTGCTTGCCAAGCGTGCGGCAAACCGTGAAATCCATGATCAGATCATTGAAGTCTGCCGGGCATATGAGGATCATCTCAAGGCGGCAGGCCAGGACTGCAGAGCGGGACAGCCCACTCCCGGCAATAAGGCAGGGGGTCTTTCCACACTGGATGAAAAGAGCCTTGGCTGCATCCGCAAGGGCGGAACCAGACCGGTCAATGAGGTTCTTGAACAGGCGGTGCGTCCTTCGAAGAAAGGCGCCATCGTCATGGACACAGCCGGTTATGACATCTCCTCAGTCACCTCAATGGTGGCAGCCGGATGCCAGGCGGTCGTCTTCACAACCGGACGGGGAACACCGACGGGCAATGCGATCGCGCCGGTGCTCAAGGTGACAGCCAACGAAAGAACCTATCAGAAGATGGAGGACAACATGGATGTGGATCTGTCCGCCATCGTCAGAGGCGAAAAGACTTATCAGCAGATGGGTGATGAACTTGTCAGTGTCATTGAAGACATTGCCAACGGAAAACTGACCAAGGCGGAAGCCTTCGGATTCTCCGACATCGCCGTCGACCATGTGTGCAGATACGTATAAATCATAAAGAGGAAAACAATCATGATGACAATCAAGCACTTCCCTGAATGCGCGGCTGATCTTCCGGTTGACTTCAGCCATCCCAACAGAGCGCTCTTGAGCGGTCTGTATGAAGAGTCCGTCAATGGCAGAACATTCCTGACCTACATCCCTGAAAACCAGGAATACTGCCGTCCGTGTCTGATCATGGCGATCGATTCAAAGGAAAATCCTCTGGAATGGTTCACTGCTTCCGGAATCAAGGAATTCGCCGATGAGAATGAACTCTTCCTGCATATCGCATATTGCGAAAACGGCGCATGGAAGACAGACGGCAGCGATGCCGAATATCTCAATGGCGTCTATGTGAAGATCCAGGCCAGAGACTGGTATATCACCATGCAGGACAACATTTATCTTTCCGCGATCGGCGATGCCTCATACATCGCACACCAGGCAGCCAAGCGGATGACCAGTGAATACAGCGGTCTGATGACGTTTGGCGATCTGAGTGCGGATCTTGCATATGATCAGAAAGTCGAACACGGCGAAGAGGATCAGGGTGAAGTGGAACTCAAGATCCAGGGCAGCGCTGCCCAGCTGCCGGTATGGATGCTTGTCAGCGAATATGCCGGCAACAACAAAGACGCATGTGACTTCTGGCGCGCCAACAACCATACCGAAGGCGAACCTCTCAAGGGACAGGGAAGTGATTATATCTGGATGCCCAAATGGGTCAGAGACCGTAACGAAGTCAATGAGGAACATATTTCCCAGGTCAGACTCACGGTTGATGAAAAGGGCTTCTCCAAAGAACATCTTGAAAACGCATGGGCATATATCAGCCTGGCAAGAAGACACAGAGGCCAGGGCGGCAAGTGCCTGAGATATTACAAGGATCCCGTCAGATGCGGTGCTGTGAAGAAGACCATGGAAGTGGGCGGAATGGTCCGCACATGGTATGAATATGTGCCGGAAAGCTGCACCCCGGATCAGAAATGGCCGCTGGTTGTGGTCATGCATGGCCGCGGCGGCAGTGCGGAAACCTTCTTCGATCTCTCCGGCATGTCACCGGTGGCAGAGGAAAGAAGATTCATCGCCGTCTTCCCGGAAGCGGGTATTCACCAGCAGAAGAAAAACGGTCTGAGAAACATTCTTCTCTGGTGCGGTGAACACAAGGGTGAACCGGTGGATGATGTTGCCTTCATCCGTCAGATGGTCGCAGATATCGAATCAAGACTTCCGGTCGATCATTCCAGAATCTATGCATGCGGTCAGAGCTCCGGCGGCATGATGAGCGATCTGCTCGGCTATACGGCTGCCGATCTGTTTGCGGCGGTGGCACCATGGAGCGCACTGAGATCTCCTTCAAGAATGTATGCCGATTTCCCTGAGAGTGAATATTTCACACCGACCATGTGGATCTATGGCGACAAGGACTTCTTATGTGCGGGCAAGGGTGAGGATCCCGTGCTGCCATGGGCAATCGAGCCGGAAATCAGAAACACCCTGGCGGAAAAGCTGGAGCACTTCCATCTGGATATCCACGATTTCCGGAAACACGAGACATATCCGATCAGCTGGCTGACCTTCGCCAATGAAAACGGCGTGCCGATGACGGTGATCGGAAAAGTATCGGATATGGTCCATGCCAATTATCCGGAACTCAGCTGGATCAGCTATGATCAGTTCCTCTCTCATTTCAGCAAAGACGAAAATCACGAAGTATATTATGACGGCCGCAGAATCAGCCGCTAAGGAAAGGTAAAAGAACATCATGAACGCACAGCTTATCATCTGTTTCGCCATCTGCATTCTTGTCATCGCCGGATACGTCTGGAACAAACTCTCCGTCGGTACGGTCGGCTGCCTCGGCATTGTGCTCTTTCTGATCACCGGCTGCATCGCTCCTAAGGATGTTCTTGGCAACATCGGCAACGCCAACTTCTCGGTTACCGATATCACCACCGAATTAGGTATGAGTCGCAGTCTGCTGCACACCAAGATGAAGAATCTGATGAACACCTCGGCTGGCGACTACATCCGCCACAAGCGCATACAAAAGGCTTGCCAGATGATTACCGACGGACATAATGTTTCGGAAACAGCCTACAGCTGCGGCTTTGCCGACCCCAACTACTTCTCAAAGGTATTCAAGAAAGTAGTTGGCGTGGCACCATCCGAATATACTAAACAGTAACTTAGTGCGATTGTTTAAACGCGTCTAACTGCTTAAAGCAGTGGCGGTTGATGATTTGCTGCAACTGGCGGTCGGGATTGTTGCGGATATAGCAACGATGATCGAACACCATCAGTTCACTACTCTCTTGCGCCGTTGCCGTAACCGCGCACAACAGCAAAACCATTAGGCTTATAGTTATTTTTTTCATAATCATGCCACAAAGATAGAAAAATTATTGCAAAAAGTGATGCACATTCGGTATTTATTTGTATATTTGCCACATGAAAGATAAAGTTGACCACTATACTATATGTTTTATAGACAGTTGCCCGTTGCACAGGCACTGTTTGAGATGGATGGTAGGCCGTTATGCCGATACCAGTAGAGAAACATACCTGTCTGTTAACCCACATAACCCACTGATGGGAAGCGACAGTTGTCCGTTGTATCGCGAAGATATACGTGTTATCAAGAAGAAAGGCTTTACCAACATGTATTACGACA
>CACWLH010000032.1:2784-54560 GCA_902761625.1 uncultured Erysipelotrichaceae bacterium | reverse complement strand
TCGGATGCATCATCAGGTTTGCGAATTCGCCGTCATTGGTCATAATCAGCAGGCCGCTTGTATCATAATCGAGTCTGCCGACCGGATAGATGCGTTCATTGATTCCTTCAAAACAGGAAAGAACTGTTTCCCGCCCTTTTTCATCAGCGACGGAACAGATCGTCCGCCGGGGTTTGTTGAGCAGATAGTAAACCTTGTTCTCGGTGCGGATCGGCTGATTGTTCACGGTGATTTCATCTTTGTCACTGACTTTGATGCCCATTTCCGTGACAACTTTGCCGTTGACTTTCACTTTGCCGCCCTGAATCAGTTCCTCGGCTTTTCTTCTTGAGGCGATGCCCGCCTTCGCTATCACTTTCTGCAGTCTTTCTTCCATATATCATCTCCTAATGGCGGTTCTGCGTGTTTCCCCAGAAACTGCTTCCCGCCTTTGAATAATCGTTGAGTATCATGACCGGAATCCTGTCCATTGATTCTTTTTCGGTTCTGAGTATCTTCGCCGCGCTCAGCCGCTTATGGCCGTCCGCACATTCATAATATCCATCCCGCACATTGACCTGTACCGGAATGGCAATCCCCCGTTTACGGATTGAGTCCAGAAGATCACCGGGATCTTTTTCTTCAAATCTGATTTCATCCAGATGCACGATGGTATTGATCATCTTCATCCTCTCATTCTTTTTCGGGCACAAATCATAACACAGAAAACGGCACAGAAAAAGGATCATTATGATCCTTTCTTCACGGCGATAACAACCGAAGTCGGAAACAGCGGAAACTTTTTCATGAATTCCTGTGTTTTCATGACGTGGCTGCGTTTGCCATATACGGCATTGTAGACCTGGATATTCCCCTTGCCGAGATTACGGTAAGTCACATAATGGGCACCTCTGGAATGGTTGTAAAGAATGATTCCGCAATAGCTTGAAGCAATCTTTCTGATGCAGTCACGGTTGGACGGCAGGCTCATACTGATATTGAGTCCCTGCTTTTTCAGCCAGAAATAAAGATTGAACAGATTCTCACCGATCAGTCCGCCAAGCAATGCCCCCTTCTCGAGTTCACGCTCACACCGCTCCATGCTTGTTTCTTTTCCGACCATCTTCATCAGATTGTAGGCGGAGATCCATCCGCATCCTTTGTCTTTGGTATCAAACCAGCCGAAAGGAATCTCCTTCATCATGCCCTGGTTGATAATGAATCCTTCATCATCAAAAACGGAATCGTTGAGAATCTTGCGCCATGGCTCGACGGTCTTTTCATAGATATTTCCGGTTTTCACAAACGAGTTGGATGTATAAACCTCATCAAGATCCTCAAACGGCTTTTCAACCCGCAGCTTTGCAGGATGATATGTGCGTATCATTCTTTCACAGATGACAGCAAAGAGTTTTTTTCTGTCATCCGTCCCCTTCACAAACCAGACATCAATATCACCGGTATCATCCGCAAAGCCGTATCTGAATACTCCGACCGGCTGATCGTTGTGGCGGATCAGACGCGTATGTCTGTTTTCAGCAGTACTGAAAAAACGTTCGGGCACATCCGGCTTCCATTGTTCAAGTATGTTCAGTCTGTAAGCGACAGCTTCAAAACGGATCATAGCCATTTCTCCTGATGATTCATAAACCAGTCAGCCGCTTTTTCAAACAGCTGCGCATCATTCGGATATGTGATCAAAGACCTTGCCTTCTCAAATGAAACGAAATGGATTTCACTCAATTCCTCTTCCTGCACGCGGACTTTGCCGCCGCTCACTCTGCCGATGAAATAAACAACATCTTTCATTACATTTTCCTTCGGGGAATAGGAAAGCATTTCTCTGAAGCCTTCAAACAATTCGGCGTTCAGACCGGTTTCCTCATATATTTCTCTTAAGGCGGTTTCTGTTTCGCTTTCATGTTTTTCAACATGACCCTTCGGGAAGCACCAATGTCCCTGCACCTGTCTGATGATCAGAACCTCATTGTTTCCATTGTTCTTCCTGAACAGAAAAGCACCGCACGATTTTTCCTTTTTCATAAGTCATCCTCATGAACAAGTTTATCACGGGCGGTGCTGTTTTGTATTCTGATTACTTCCTTTCGGAAAGCGGCACGTATTTTCTTTCCTCGCTGACGCTCTGGTAAGCAGGACGCATGATCTTGTCCTCATTGATCAGCTGTTCCATGCGGTGTGCGCACCAGCCGACAACTCTGGCCATCGCAAAGATCGGCGTATACATTTCCACCGGAATATTCAGCATGGAATAGACAAATCCCGAATAGAAGTCGACATTGGCACATACACCTTTGTAAATCCTGCGTTCCCTGCGGATGAGATCAAGTCCCTTTTCAGCCACAGTCTGATAGAGATGATATTCATTCTCAAGACCCTTGGCAACGGCCAGCTTTTTGGCAAAATCCTCAAGAATCACAGCTCTCGGATCGGAAAGTGAATATACCGCATGGCCGACGCCGTAAATCAGACCGGTATGATCGAATGCCTCTTTATGAAGAATCTTCTTCAGATAATCCTCGATCTCATCATTGTCATTGAGATCATTCACATGTTCATGGATATCCTTCATCATTTCCATGACCTTGATATTTGCGCCGCCGTGTTTGGGGCCTTTGAGCGAACTCAGTGCGGAAGCGATCACACTGTATGTGTCGGCACCGCTGGAAGTGACAACCCTGGTTGTGAATGTGGAGTTGTTGCCGCCGCCATGTTCCATATGCAGAATCAACGCCGCATCCAGCGCCCTTGCCTCAAGATCAGTATATGCGCTGTCCGGTCTCAGCATCCGCAGGATATTCTCCGCCATTGAGCGGGAACGGTCAGGTCTGTGAATATAGAGTGAATCATGCAGTTCGTAATGATTGTATGCATGATAGGCATACACCGCCAGCATCGGGAACTGCGCGATCAGCTTGATCGACTGTTCCAGCACATTTTCAATGGATGTATCTGCCATTTTTTCATCATAGCTGGCCAGGGTCAGCACACTTCTGGTCATTGAATTCATGATATCCCGGCTTGGCGCTTTGAGGATGATATCTCTGACAAAGTTGGTGGGAAGTGTGCGGTTCATCGAAATCATTGCCTTGAATTCCTCAAGCTGATCGGCATTCGGCAATTCACCGAACAGCAGAAGATAAGCAACCTCCTCAAAACCGAAATGGCTGCCGTAAACACCCTGGATCAGATCGTTGATATTATATCCGCGATAGGAAAGCTCTCCGTCCACGTGCACGATTTTTCCGTCGATGATTTTTTTGGAGGTGACAGTCGATATATTGGTCAGGCCGACCAGCACACCGTTGCCGGAAATGTCTCTGAGTCCGCGCTGCACATTGTATTCAAAATAGCGGTCCGGGTCGATTTCAAAAGATTCCTGGTAAGCATCCAGCTGTCTGGCCGCATATTCGTCGTTGATCCGGATCACATCCTCAAATGGGATTCGTTTAATTTCCATGGCATACCTCCTGTATCAATGAATGTATGTTACACAATCGATGTATATTCTTTCAACAAAAAGTAAATTTTTTCATTTTCATTTCACACAAATATAAAAGAACAGAGCCCGTAAGGACCCTGTTCATTCGATCCGTATCTCAGAGAAGAGATGCGACACAGGCGTCAACATCTTCCATCTTTGCGGTCGGTTCAAATCTTGCGACAACATTGCCGCTGCGGTCTACCGCAAACTTTGTGAAGTTCCACTTGATGTCGGGATTGGATGCATAGTTCTTGTCAATCTTCTTGCACATTGCGCTCATTGCCAATGCCTTGACGCCTTTGCCGAAGCCTTCAAAGCCCTTCTGGCTCTTGAGATATGCAAACAGCGGGAGCTGGTTTTCACCGTTGACATCGCTCTTTTTGAACTGGTCAAACTGTGTCTTGTATTTCAGTGTGCAGAATTCATGGACTTCCTCATCTGTACCGGGTGTCTGACCGGCAAACTGATTGCACGGAACATCGATGATTTCAAATCCTCTGTCGTGATATTTTTCATACATTTCTTCGAGCTGTTCGTACTGCGGAGTGAAACCGCAGCCGGTTGCTGTATTGACGACAAGCATGACCTTGCCTTCGAAATTCTTCAGTGAAACCTCTTCGCCTTTGCGTGTGGTCAGTGAATAATCATAAATGCTCATAACAGCCTCCATTAATATTGCTTACAATTCTATTTTATACAATATATAATGTATGTCAACAAGTTTGATAATGTTTTTATGAAAAGAAGGACACGTTGTAATAAAATGAGATGGACGAGGTATAAAAAATGAAGTATCTTCAGCAATTTCTGATTATCATGCTGGTGACATGCATCGGAGAGATCATCCGCTATCTGCTGCCCTTGCCCATCCCTGCTTCCATCTATGGCCTTGTGCTGATGTTCATTCTGCTTTATGCGGGAGTTCTCAAACTGGATCAGGTGAAATCAGCCGCCCAGTTTCTGATCGCCATCATGCCGGTGATGTTCATTCCCGCCGCAGTCGGTCTTCTGGATTCCTTCAGCGCCCTTCAGCCGATTCTGATTCCCGCTTTGATCACGGTGATCGTCTGCAATGTTGTGGTCATGGTCGTGACCGGCAAAACTGCCGAATTCATTATTTCAAAAGACAAAAAGAAAGGAGAAAACGCATGAATGAGTTTTTCGCTTCCAGCACTACCATCGGCGTCGTTATCTCTTTGATCTTCTATTATTTCGGAATGTGGCTCAAGGCAAAGTTCAAAAGCAGTCTGATCAATCCGCTTCTGATATCCATTGCTCTGACGATGGTCTTCCTGCTTCTGTTCAGAATTGATTATGCGTCATACAACAACAGCGGAAAGTATCTGAGCTATCTGCTCACACCTGCCACCGTATCCCTGGCGATTCCGCTTTATATGGAAATCGAGAGGATGAAGAAAAATATCAAAGCGATTCTGATCTCCATCTTTGTCGGTTCGATCACTTCCATGACAGTCATTCTGATCTTCGCACTGATCTTCCACTTCGATCATGCGCAGTATGTCACATTCCTGCCCAAATCGATCACAACCGCGATCGGCATGAGCATTTCCGAAGAGCTTGGCGGTGTGGTTCCGATCACAGTCGCTGCCATCATCGTCACCGGTATCTTCGGCAACATCTCCGCGGAAGGCGTGCTGAAAGCAGCCAACATCACCGATCCGATTGCCAAGGGTCTTGCCATCGGCACCAGCGCCCACGCCATCGGAACCGCCAAAGCCATGGAAATCGGTGAAGTGGAAGGCGCAATGAGTTCCCTTTCCATCGTCACCGCCGGCATTATCACCGTCATCGGCGCCAATCTCTGGGCAATGTTCCTGTAATAACGAAAGACATCCGCACACATGCATACACATGAAACGGATGTCTTTTTCATTTGACTGACAATTATTTTCTGTATCTGAAATACAGTACCAAGGCAATGATCACCACAGCCGCAATCAGCAAAGCCGGCCAGATCCGTAGAGGCTCCGGCTCTTCAGGCGGAATCGGGGCCAGATCCGCATACACCGTGAGTTTAGAAAACAGTGTGATCATGACAGCCGAAAGGACTGCGGCAAATCCTCTTCTTTTCATCGTTTTCATAAATTACCTCCGCTATTAATTTGTAGATTTCAATCAGATCAAATCACTTTTTAAATTTTCTGTACAGAAAGATTGCGATGATCACAACAAGCACGGCCAGTATCAAAGGCCAGAGCGTCATGGCAGCATAAAAAGGCACCGGAGCAGCGTCCGCCTTTACAGGAATTGCCATAATGCCAAAGAAGAATACGGAACAGATGGCTGCGATTGATTTTCTTAAAAGAGACTTCTCCATAAAACACCTCCGCAAATGGAAATCATATTCAGCAAAGCCGAGAAGATCAGCGGATGCATCGGCGCATCCATTTTCTTCTGATACATCAGATATTCAGCGATCACCACAATCGGTTCAAACAGCACATATGTGATCATCATCCCGCTCTGCACACCCATGAAATGCATGGCCAGAAGCGATGCGCATACCAGCAAGGGATTGGTGATGCAGTTGACAAGCAGGATCAGATACTGCCGTTTCAGATCATGAATTCCTATCATATAAGCCCCTGCCGCCTCCAGGATGACTGTCAATATCAGCGGTTCAAACAATGTGCGGATCATGAGTTCCTCTCACGCAATGTTTCCGCATATACCAGAAGGATCATACTGATTGCGGAAATCAGAGTTCCCGGCCTTGAGGCATTCACATTCGCACAGATCCCATAAAACGCCGGCAGCCAGCCGATAAACAATCCGAATGTGAGCAGACCGAACGCGAAGCCATGCATATCAGGACGGTTCTTCATCTCAATATAAAGTGTCAAAGGCATGGTCATATTGAAGAAAAACAATGCGCAAAGGCCGAAGAACGGATGATCGCTCACCAGATAAAAAGCTGCTGCGAGAAGCAGGGACATGACGGAAGCATTCTTTACATTGAGCCTCGCACTCAGAAAACCGCCGGCTGCCTTTCCGGCTGCCAGAGCAAGCGTTGAAAGAACAATATAGACAACACCGATACGCCAGGAGAATACCAGCGATGTGCCGGCAAGCGAGCGCAGAATGACAGCTGACAGACACAGAAGTGAAACTCTCAGATCATCTGTATGAAGCGGCCGGGATATCGGTCTGATGATCGTTTTCTCATGGCTGTGTATCGAAATCGCAATGACACAAAGCAGCGCCATCACAACACACAATACAATTCTGACAACGGAAAACCATTTTGTGGATGCCAGCAGGATGCCGCCCGTCACACCAAGCGCCCCGGGCGCCACGAACACACCGAGTCCCCTGCCTTTAAGTTCATTCACCTCATCCTGTTCCATGCAGATCATGCCTGCGCCGGTATGAAACAATGCGTTGCCGACGCCGCTGATCAGCGGTGTTATAAATGATCCGATGATACATAACATCATGCCGGCAATCGCCGCATAAAGCGGAATCCGCTGTTTATCATCGCGGTCTTTGACGAGAAGATCGAGAACCTGTCCGATCGGCAGCTGCAGCGCGAATGCGCAGAAATTGTAAAGCACAATCATCTGCGCATCATTGCCAAAGGAATGCATCAGGGAAAGAATGCAGATGAAATCCACAGCCATGTGGCTGAGTGAATGTACTGCAATGATCTTTGTGCTGCTTCTGCATGCTTTCATACTTCCATTATAGGATACATGCGACAAAAAAATCCGGACAAATCGTCCGGATGGATTGGATCAGGCAAGCTCGTCAGCGATCTTTTCCGCTTCCGCGACAACCTGTTCAAATTTTTCAAGAGCTCTGTCAATGGGCTCCGGTGTGTTGAGATCAACACCCGCATGGATCAGCTCATCAATCGGATAAGCGGAAGAACCCATCTTCAGGAATTCAATGTATCTGTCCACAGCCGGTTTGCCTTCGGAAAGAATCATCTGGCTCAAGGCGCTGGCTGTGCAGTAGCCGGTGGAATAGACGAAGACGTAGAACGGTCTGTAGAAATGAGGGATTCTGCTCCATTCATACTGGACTTCATCGTCAATGACAAGATCCTCGCCGAAATACTGCTTGATCAGATCTTTGTAAATCGCGCATAAGGCAGCCTGATCGAGAGATTCGCCGCGCTCTGCCATCGCATGAGCCTTCATTTCAAATTCCGCAAACATTGTCTGTCTGTATACGGTTCCCTTGAATCCTTCCAGATACTGGTTCAGCAATGCCAGTCTGTTTTTCGGATCCTTCTCATCGGCCAGCAGCTGTTCAATCAGAAGGTTCTCATTGACAGTGGAAGCGACTTCCGCCACGAACATTGTGTAGTCCGCATAATGGAACGGCTGTGTGTGGTTGGTGTTCCATGAATGCATGGAATGTCCCATCTCATGGGCAATTGTGGAAACGGAATCCAGCGTGCCGGTGAAGTTCATCATGATGTAAGGTCTGGAATCATAGGTGCCGCTGGAATAAGCGCCGCCGGATTTGCCGGTGTTGGGATAGACATCGATCCATCTTTCTTTAAACGCTTGTTTCACGGTATTGCAGTAATCCTCGCCAAGCGGGCTGACCGCCTTGAGAACAAGCTGCTTAGCCTCATCATAGGTGTACTTTTTGCTGACATCCCCTGCCAGAGGCGCGTAGACATCATAATAATGCAGTTCATCGACGCCGAGAATCTTCTTTCTCAGCTTCACATATCTGTGCATAGTGTCCATATGCTTATGAACCGTCGCGATCAGATTGTCATAGACCGCCAGCGGAATATTATCATTGGCCAGACTCATTGCACGGCTGGATTCAAAGCCTCTGAATTTTGCTTCGGTGGTCATTGCCTTGACGGTTCCGGAATAAGCGGCCGCATAGGTATTGATGTGCTGCTTGTAGCTCTTGTAATAGGAACGGAAAGCATTTTCTCTGAGCACACGATCGGAATCAGACTGCAGAAGAATATAGTTTGCATCGCTGACTTCACGCTCATTGCCATTGCCGTCTTTTACGGAATCATAAACCATATCCGCATCCATCAATGTCTCGGCAATTCTGCCGGAGGCACCAAGCGCTTCGCCGAAAGCAGCCAGCAGCTGTTCCTCTTTGGAGGAAAGTGTGTGGGCTGCCATTCTCTGCATATCCTTCATCAGGAATTCATAGGGCTTCAGGCATTCATCGGCAATGATTTCATTCAGCTTCTCTTCACCAAGAGACAGAACTTCCGGTCTGAAGAAAGCAGCTTCGCTTTCCGCCGCGACGATCTTCGCATAGGCTCTTGCATACATGGACTGTGCATCGGAAGCACGGGTATCCTCACTGTTGCGCAGGAAGGAATAAGTAAAGATGTTTTCAAGTTTACGCATCAAAGCGCAGCGTGCATCAAGGAATTCACGGATGGCAGGCGCATTGTTCAGCTTACCCTTCCAGGAAGGAATCTTTGCGATTTCTTCATCCAGTGAGGCAAGTGCTTCCTCCCATTTCGCATCGCTTTCAAACAATGCGGAAAGGTCCCACTTGTACTGCTCCTCGATTTCATTTCTCTCTCTGATTTTTTCACTCATTTTCATTTTCCTCCAGATTGTATAAACGGATAATTTCCTCTTTGAGTTCTTTGGGCATATAGCGCGGTCCGCGAATATTGGTCACCCCATAGCGGGCGATCATTTTGCGATTGAGAAGATGGCCGTCAAAGAAGCGGATCTTTTTCAGCCGCATCAGCTTTTCAAAATGAACCGGACCGTCGTTGGCGCCTTTATAAGGCAGATCGGTTTCCACCGCTTCGCACAGCCAGCGGATTTCACCAAACGGCATGCCGCTGTAAATATAAACAAGATCGCCGGTTTTCACTTTGGAGCTCTGTTTCCAATAAAGCAGATCACTTTGCGAGAAGGCATGATCCAGATCGAAGTATTTCGGATTGGAAGGAATAATCCATTCAGAGCGGATCAGGTTCGTTTTCCCGCTGCTGATGCGCTCATGACTCTCATCAATCATCTTTTCGATCTGTGCATCAGAAAGTGTATCATCCAGAACGGCACTGACCCAGTTTTTCTTGTTCATATGAAAGGCCGGGAAAATGCCGGGTTGATTCAGGATCTGCGCCATCCGCGATGAATCGACTCTGATATTGAGGATTTCCTTCTTTTCGTCCACATTCTCAAGTGTGCCTGCTGGCACTTCCGCAATCAGGCCGTACCATTTGCCGCTTTCATTTCTGTAAACCGCATAGGACGGGAATTTTTCAAAGATATATTCAGGCACATTCTGATAAGTGCGGTAAACATAATCATTGATCCGGTTTGCCTGATCCGATGAAAACGGCACATTGACAAAGCAATGACGGGCAATATCCTCAAGCAGATCAATGTATTCCATCCTGACTCTTGCGGCAAACTGCCCTCTTGCCCCATCCGGACGAAAAGCGACATATTCCTCATCGAAATCATCATAGACAGTGCCGCTGATATGAAGCGCCTCATCAATGATGATGCGTGCCTTCATGGTATTGTCGCAGATCATTCTTTCCAGAACATATTGTCTGTCAGCCTTTTTAAAACCATATTCCGGAAGCCGGCTGATATCCGGTCTCATTTTTTCAAACAGATCACTTTCCAAAGACATGGCTGTACTCCGCTAAAGATTATACCATCGTTTTGATTTTTCTTTTTCAAATCACTTCATTCTGTTATACTAGGCGCTATGGAGGTCTGCGTTATGATCAGACAGGCATTTGATTCAAACAAATATCTGAAGCTTCAAAGCGAAAAAATTCTCGAAAGAATCAATCTTTTCAAAGGGAAACTTTATCTGGAATTCGGCGGTAAGATGTTTGAGGATTTCCATGCCTCAAGAGTTCTGCCCGGATATGATCCCAATAACAAGATCAAGCTGCTGACCGAGCTCAAGGATCAGGTAGAACTGATTATCTGTATCAACGCGAATAACATTGAGCATTCCAAATCACGCGGCGATCTTGGCATCACCTATGATCAGGAAGTCTTCCGTATGGTTGACGCATTGAGATCACTGGATCTGTATGTCGGCAGTGTTGTCATTACCCAATATGCCCACCAGTCAGGTGTTGATACCTTCCGCAACCAGCTGAAAAATGCCGGTATCAAAAGCTATCTCCACTATCCGATTCCCGGCTATCCGACCGATGTTGACTTCATTGTCAGTGCGGAAGGACTCGGCAAGAACGAATATGTGCAGACAGAGCGCAACCTGATTGTCGTGACCGCACCGGGTCCGGGTTCAGGCAAGATGGCCACATGCATTTCCCAGCTCTATCATGACGCTGCCAACGGCATCACCTCCGGCTATGCGAAATTCGAGACCTTCCCGGTCTGGAACCTCCCGCTTCACCACCCGGTGAATCTGGCTTATGAATCAGCCACTGCAGATCTGGATGACATCAACATGATCGACCCGTATCATCTTGAGGCTTATCACACAACCGCTGTCAACTATAACCGCGACATTGAGATCTTCCCGGTTCTCAACCGCATTATTTCAAGAATCCTCAATGAATCCATTTATAAATCCCCCACTGACATGGGTGTGAATATGGTCGGCTACTGCATCATCGATGACAATGCCGCCCGTGAGGCATCCAAGCAGGAAATCATCCGCCGCTATTATCAGGCCAAGGTGGATGTGCGCAATGATATGGGCGATGAGAGATCGGTTGAAAAGATCAAACTGCTCATGAATGAGGTTGGCGTTGTGCCAAGCGACAGAGACGTCACCCTCAGAGCCACCAACAAGGCGCATGAGACCGGTGAGCCGGCGATGGCACTGCAGCTGCCGGACGGCAGAATCGTGACCGGAAAAACATCTTCCCTCTTCGGTCCTTCCGCCGCGACGATCATCAATGCGATCAAGGCGCTGGCCGGCATTGACAAGGAAACCAAGCTGATTGATCCGGAATATGTCATGCCCATTCAGCAGCTCAAGGTGAACAACCTTGGCAACCGCAATCCCCGCCTGCACAGTGATGAAGTTCTGATTGCTCTGGCCATTGTTGCCAAAACCAATCAGGCTGCCGCCAAGGCAATGGAACAGCTTGTGAATCTCAAAGGTTCAGAAGCCCACTCCACCGTGATTCTCCCTCTGGAAGATGCCAATGTTTTCCGCAAGCTCGGGGTCAATGTGACCAGCGAACCGGTTTATCACCAGAAGCGCTTATATCATAAGAAGTAAACAAAAGGATGCCGCGGCATCCTTTTTCATTGCATATTAACAATGATTGCCGGCTCAGTCTGTGAAGCCGATCACATCATCGTCGCCTCTGAGCTTTCCTTCCAGGAAATGTCTGCGGCATAATGCGATATATTCATCGTTGGCGCCAAGCATGACCTGGGAGCCTTCACGCACAATTCCATGTTCATTGTATCTTGCATTGCAGGTGGCTTTTCTTCCGCACCAGCAGATTGTCTTGACTTCATTGATGCAGTCGGCAATCGCAAGCAGGCGCTCAGATCCCTCAAACAGATTGAGCTGGAAATCGCTTCTTAAACCATAGGTAAGAACCGGCACATCGCAATAGTCCGCAATATGGGCAAGACGATCGATCTGTTCCTTTTTCGCAAACTGGATCTCATCGACAATGATCGCATCATAGCCGGCAAGCTCTTCATCGCTCATTGCGCAGACATCGCTTAAAAGCACGCATTCCTTCTGCAGGCCGATGCGGGAGCGGATCATATGGGTGCCGTCTCTTGTATCAATATTTGTCTTGGCCAGAAGTGTCTTCTGTCCTCTTTCCTCATAATTATAATTAGCCATCAGGGCATTGGCGGTTTTACTGGAGCCCATAGCGCCATAATAAAAATACAGTTTTGCCATCTTTGAAATTCCTCGCTTAACAATATGTATTCTAGCATTTCTTTTCAAATGCGGAAACGATGCGTAAAATATTCATGAGGTATATGTTATGACACAATTCTATGAACAGGTAAAGGAGCGGATGATCCGCTATGCGAAAGTCGACACCCAGTCATCGAACCATTCGAAGACTGTTCCAACCACAATGAAACAGTTCGATCTGGCGCGCATGCTGTATGAGGAGCTGAAACAGATCGGCTGCAGCGATGTCTGGCTGGATGAGGAAAAGTGCGTTGTTTACGGCAAGATCAAAGCCAATGCAGAAGGAAAACCGCTCGGACTGATTGCCCATATGGATACGGCTCCCGACGCTTCCGGAACTGATGTGAAGCCATGGGTTCTGGAAAATTATGACGGCGGGGATATCGTTCTGAACAAAGAGCAGAATATCATCATGAAAGCAAGTGATTATGACAATCTGTCCATGTATATCGGCCAGGATCTCATTCTGACTGACGGCACAACCCTGCTTGGCGGTGATGACAAGGCATCCATCTCCGCAATCATGACATTTGCGGAATATGTGAATGCCCATCCGGAAATGAAACACGGTCTGATTTCGATTGCCTTCACACCGGATGAGGAAGTCGGCGGACTCGCCAGAGACCTGGATCTGGAACGCTTTGAATCACCGGTCGCATATACTCTGGATGGGGATCATCTTGGCTATTATGAGGATGAGACATTCAATGCATCCCAGGCAAACATCCATCTCAAAGGCATCAGTGTTCATACCGGCACAGCCAAAGGCATCATGAAAAATGCCGTCGACATCGGCACGGAATTCCTTTCAAAGCTTCCCAAATATGAAAAACCGCAATATACCGACGGACGCGAAGGCTTCTATCATGCGGTCAGCTTCAGCGCCACCTGCGAAACCGGCGAAATCGTCATGATCATCCGCGACCATGACGCCCTTCATTTCGCACAGCGCGAGGATTATCTGAGAAAAGTGACTACAGCGCTTCAGAACGAATACGGAAAGGAATGCATCGAGCTTGAAATCATTCCGACCTACCGTTCCATGAAGGAAGTGATCGATCAGGTTCCCTGGATGATGGACAATCTGATCGAGGCGATTGAAGCCTGCGGCATCAAGGCGCAAAGCCTTGCCTTCCGCGGCGGCACGGACGGCAGCGCCCTTTCCCAGCGCGGCCTGCCTTCCCCGAATCTGTCCGCAGGATATGAAAATGCCCATGGACGTTTCGAGTATGTACCCGTGCAGTCCATGGAAAAGAATGTTGAAATTCTTCTGAAACTCGCGGAAATCTGCGCCCGCGGCTGATTAAATATCTAACGGAAGATACGCTTCGAAATAACGGTGCGTATCTTTTTTTGTGCCGCTTTTGAACAGCTGGATCAATCCTTCCCGTTCATAATGGCGCAGGGTCTCTCTGGTGACATTGAGAAGCCTGCAGATGTCTTTAATCGTAAAAGCTTTTTCATGATATTATGTTTGACATGGTTCTTACAACCACCATTATAATAAATGCAGTATTACAAGGAGAACAGAATATGCTAAAAATCATGGTCACTTGCGGCGGCGGATTCTCATCCAGCGCGCTGGTCACGCATCTGAACAAGGATGCAAAGGAAAAAGGAATCGGAGATGAAGTTGAATTTGTTTTCCGTCCGTTTGATTTCGGCGGAATCGGAGACATGATCAACTCGGTTGACATTGTCATGCTGTGTCCGCATCTCGCTCATAATTCCAAGAGCCTTGCGGAGAAGTATCCGGATAAGCCGTTCTATGTCATTCCGACAAGACTTTACGGTCTGATGTCTGCGGTTGATTTCTACGAAGACGCCCAGGATGCGATCGAGGGATGGAAGGAAACAGGAATGAATCCGTTCCATTTCGAAGGTGAGCAGACCGCCATCAGAGTGATGAGAACTGTATCCCACCGCAAATACATGGCTTCCAAATAATTGAATTGACATGATGACTGCTTCGGCAGTCATTTTTTTACCAAAAGAAAACCGGCAATGCGCCGGTTTTGCAGATTACTGAGCTGTGATTTCTGTGATCCAAGGGTTCGGGCCGTTGTACCAGTACATATAGCCCGCCATGTCATAGGTCTTGCCGATTTCAAGTGCTTCGGCTGCCTTGTAGACATCGGTATCCTTGCCTGTCAGATAGTTTCTGACGAGGAATGTGTAATTCTTGCCGTCTTTGGAGACTGTGAAGTAGACATCGTCGCCCTGGCTGCCTGTGCCGTTGGACTTGTACATGAAGGCTGCCTCATTTCCGGATGCATCCTTGAATGTCACATACTTGTCGCCGTTTTCAGTATATTCAGCAGCTTCAACGGTGAGTCCCTTGAAGAGAACCTTCTGGTTCATGTGGCTTTCGAGCTCGTCTGTGCCAAGCAGTTCTGTCACATCAACCGGATCTGCAATCCAGCTGCCCTCTTCAATTTCAAACTCGGAATCAATGATCTCAATCTGACCGGCCCATTCAGCCTTGTGTCCGGTGACCTTGATCTTCTGGCCTACGCTGATTTTGTTGAAATCCTCTTCGCTGATCGGCATATCATAGAAGAAATAAGCGCCGTCTGCATCCTGTGCGAAGAATGTGGCCTTGTTGTCCCACCAGGACTGTTTAGCCTGTACATAAGCCTCTACGGTCACTTCAGCATCGAGTTCAGCTGCCATATATTCCGCATAGGTCATGACGCCTTCGCCCTTGGTTGTATCCGGTCCCTTGGAGCCGCCGTTTCCGCAGCCCACCAGGGAAGCGGACATTGCCAGAGCAAGAATTCCATAAAGTGTCTTTTTCATGTTATTTACCCCTTTGTCAGTTTCACTGACTGTTTTTATTATAGCCCATGTTCTCATTCATCAGCTCAAAACATGCATTTTTAAGATTTTATTCTGCATGTTTGCGGTTGAGATCATCAATAATCGCCGCACTTCTGCCCTTTGCGGTATCCTGCCATTTCGGTCCTTTCGCATACATATCACTCAGTTCTGCAAGTGCTTTGGGCACATCAATGGATTGGGGACATGCATGAGTGCACTGGCCGCATCCGATGCATGCGGAAGGCAGCTTGTCCGCACTCAATCCATCCAGACGCATGGAACTGACCGCGCTCATCGCATATCTGAAATCGTTGTAGCAGGAAAGCAGATAAGGAATATCCAGCTGCACCGGACAGCCATCGCAGCAATATCTGCATGCCGTGCAGGGCACCCCCTTCTTCATTCCTTCCGCAATTTCAAACAATGTGTTTCTTTCTTCTATGCTTAAAGGCTTTGCGGTTTCGAAGGTGTTCAGATTATCCGCAACCTGACTGATCTCAGTCATACCGGAAAGGATCACTTTGACATTGGGCAGATCGCACAGAAACCGGAATGCATAGGAGGCATCGCTCGCTTCTTGATTCAAAGCAGCCAGCTTTGCGTGGTTTTCCTCATTCAGCACGGCCAGCTTGCCGCCGCGGCAGGGTTCCATGACCCATACACCGATGCCGCGCTCTGTGAGGATTTCATATTTGCGTTTTGCGTCCTGAAGACTCCAGTCCAGATAATTGAGCTGAATCTGCACGAAATCAAACATGCCTTCATGCTCATCAAGGAAGCGCTCCAGCAGCTCGGGACCGCCATGGAATGAGAAGCCGAAGTGACGGATTTTTCCTTCTTCCTTCATCTTCATCATATCCGGGATAATGTGATACTCATCGCTTTCATACTTCTGCACAGACCATTCATTGATATTGTGCAGCAGATAGAAATCAAAGTAGTCTGTATTGCATTTCTTCAATGCAAGATGAAACAGGGCAATGTTGTCGATCGGCTGATTGATTGAATGGCCGGGGAATTTATCGGCGATATAGTAGCTGGAACGCGGATATTTTTTCAGCGCCTCTGCCATTGCAATCTCGGATTTGCCGCCAAGATACGGATAGGCTGTGTCAAAGTAATTGACACCCTTCTCAATCGCCATATCAAACATCGCATTGACTTTGTTCTGATCAATTTCACCGGTCGCCGGATCATTGACAAAACGCATGCAGCCAAATCCGAGTCTTGACAGTTTCAATCCGTGGAAATCGCTGTAAATCATATTGTCCTCCTTCTTTCAAAGTGTCTTAAGAGTGCATGTTCTTTTTCTTCAGAAGCGGAATCGCATAGACCGCACCAAGAATAACCCAGACGACTGCCAGACAGATCAGCAATGCTTTGGATGGAGCCGGAAGCGGTCCAAGCTCTTCGGTTCCCGCCGAAGAAGCGGAAATCTGATCCAGATGATACAGTGAGTTGACTTTGGAGAACTGCTCCTCGCAATAGGCATCATCAATTGTTTCTTTTCTGCGGGCGGACTTGACCGCATTTTCGATCAGTTGACCTGCCGCCTGTCTCAATGAGGCAGAGCCGTTGAACACAGGTGTGACAAACGTGTCGGAAGTATGATTCAGAAGCAGCTGTGAAGCTTCGATCTTCACGCGGTAATGCTCATTGCTGTCTTCTCCGCTTCTGCTGAGATAATCCTGATATTCCTCACTGTTCTGTGCTTTTGAAGTCACCGGCACATACCCTTCTGTTTCGGAATAGGCAATCTGCACGTCATTGCTTAACAGATATTGGGCAAACAGCCAGCTGGCAAGAACCTCCTGGGGATCTCTCTTGTTGAAGATGCAGATGGAAGGTCCCTGGGAAATCATTTTGGGTTTATCCGGATTGAACTGCGGAATCATTCTGACCGCAGTGTCAAATCTGACAATCTGATCCGGAGAGATATCCAGCAGCGGCGCATCCGTGCCCATCCATGTGGCGCCTGCGGTGGAGTCGATTGCGAAGATGCACTGGCCCGCATTGAGGAAGTTGGCCGGATAGGACGAGATCTTGAACGTGGAGAACGCACCGGTTTTTCCGTGTTCAGCACTCATATACATGATTTCCTTTGTATCATCATTGAAAATCAGGATATGGCCTTCATTGTCAGAGTACTCCGCCTCTTTCTGGGCAAGCATCTGGATCATCATATTGTCAGTTGACTTGTAGATGATCGGAATCATGACATTCTGTCCGTTCACCTTGAACATTCCGTTCTCATCTTTTTCCATGGCCGCTTCAGCCACTTCAAACATGAAATCCCATGTCATGACTTCCGGCAGTTCAAACCCGAGTTCCCGGACATAAGTCTCATTGACATAGCAGGCTTCCGTGGAACGCATAAACGGAATTGCATAATGCTTTTCCTGGATCATGCATTCATCAAGGAATTCAGGAATCACCTCATCATATGCAGGACTTTCAAATTTGACCTCACTGCCGCCCAGGCCGTACTTTTCATTTGTCATCATTTCATCCAGATCAACAACCGTATTGATACCGGTCATATAGGTCGCAATATGGTCCGGATATGTGATGCATACATTCGGCGTGGTGTTTGTGGCAATGTTGGTGATGACATCGTTGTAGATATTTGAATAATCGGTATACAGACGGATCTTGACAGTGACATTGGGATAGAGCGCCTCAAAGTCTTTAATCGCCTTTTCATAGATCGCCGTCTGGGTGCGGTTGGTATCGTTTTTTGCCCAGAAGATCAGCTCATGCGTCTGATTCATATCAAATTCTTCCGGCACAATAAAGTCAGCCATACCCTGGGTTCCATGGCAGCTGCTCATGCATAACAAGGCAATGACTGATACAGCCAGCGCCGCTGTTTTCAGAAGTCTTCTCATCCTTTGGTACCTCCTCTGGAAACACCTGCCATGATCTTCTTATGGAAAATCAGGAAGAGAATGATCAGCGGCACGGAAATGACGACAACCGCCGCCATCATCGCCGGGATATTCTCACGTCCGAAGCCGTTTTCACGGATCGCCTGAATACCATTTGAAACAAGGAAGTATTTCTCATTGTCCGTGATCAGACGCGGCCATACATAGGAATTCCAGCATTCGATGATCTTGAGAATTGCAATGGTCACAATGGTGGGCTGACAGATCGGTATCATGACTTTCATCAGATATTTGAAATCACTGGTGCCGTCAACTTTGGCAGCCTTGTACAATTCCTCGGGGATCTGCTCAAAGTTCTCTTTCAGCAGATAGATATAGAAAACCGATGTGATGGAAGGAAGAATCAATCCGGTGAATGTGTTTCTCAGACCGAGATTTGTGATCGTCACAAAATTGGTAATAATAACCAGTTCATTGGGAATCATCATCAATGAAAGAAACAGCGAGAACAGCGGATTTCTGCCTTTGAAGTCCAGTCTGGCAAATGCAAATGCCGCAAGCACGATCACCACCAACATGGCAGCGGTTGTGATCAGAGCGAAAATAAGAGTGTTGCCGAAGTATCTGGCCAGCGGAACCTGGGTGAAGGCATCGACATAGTTCTGCAATGTCGGCGAGAGTGTGAAGAATTTCGGAACATATTCCGCATTGTAGGAACCGTAGCTTTTCACGGATGTCAGCAGCATCCAGTAAAACGGGAACAGAACCACAAGCGCCCATATGCCAAGCAGCGTATAGGTGATGATATTGCGGATCAGATAGTTTCTTCTGGCTTTTTTCTCAATCGAAAGATAATCATTATTTGTACTCATATTGCCTCCCGATCAGTCCTTGCCTGAATTTGAAATGGTCAGATTGATACATGTGATGGTCAGCACTACGGCGAACAGAATCAGGGCAGCCGACGAGGCATATGACGGATAGCCGCCGCCGTTGCCGTAAAGCATATCGTAGATATAGCCGACGATCGTGTTCATGCCGGCCGCGTTCAGATCCGTTCCAAACAGCGCCACCGCATCGGAATAAGCCTTGAAGGCGCCGATGAAGCCGGTGATGATCAGATAGAATATCATCGGTGAAATCATCGGAATGGTGATTCTGGTAAAGATCCTGAAACGGCTTGTTCCGTCGATCTTCGCAGCCTTGTAAAGATTCTCATCCACACTTGCCAATGCGCTGGTAAGAATCAGAATCTTGAAAGGCAATACGATCCAGACGGTATAGAAACACAGCACAAACATCTTTGCCCAATACGGACCGTCCATGAAGTCAATCGCACTGCCGCCAAGCCCCGTGATCAGCATATTCACAAGACCTTCCGAATAAGCGGTCTTTTTGAAGAGAATCATAAAGACAAGACCGACTGCCAGTGTGTTGGTGACATAAGGCAGAAAGAAGATCGTCTGGAAAAGATCCTTGAGTTTGGGAATGGAATTGAGTCCCAGCGCAATCAGCAGCGCAATTCCGGTTGAAAGCGGAACTGTGATAATGACAAGAATGAATGTGTTTTTGAGTGCCTGGATGAAATACGGATCACGCAGGACATACATATAGTTGTAAAGGCCGATCCCGCGGAACGTCTGGGAAGCGGAATTATAGCCTTCCTCGAAGGAATAGATGAAAACATCAATCAGAGGATAGACCATGAAGAATCCCAGGAACAGGATCGCCGGTGCCAGATAGAGCCACGGCTTGATCTTTTTCATACGGACTCCCTCACGCTGTATTCAATGTTGTTCTCTGTATCTTTGGCAAAAATCTCAACCTTGCCGGGCTTCAGACGGAAGCCGACCGTTGAGGGCAGCTCATCTCTGCTGTCAAGCGTCACAATGATGCGGATGGATTCTGAAATCATATTGGGATGGGTTGCGACGATGCTGGTGTCCCTGCCCATGATTTCAATCTGTTTCTTGTTCACATGGAACGGTCCGCTCTCATCCACAATGAAGCCTTCCGGTCTGATACCGACATAGACTTCCTGATCCTCAGGCCCTTCAATTTCAAGAATTCTCTCATTGCCGATCACAATGGCGCCGTTCTCGATTTTTCCGTCGAACACATTGATCGGCGGATTTCCCAGGAACTTGGCGACAAACAGATTGACCGGATGATCATATACATCCTGGGGACGTCCGATCTGCTGCATGATACCGTCCTTCATGACCACGATCATATCGGAGATGCTCATCGCCTCCTCCTGGTCATGGGTGACAAACACGGTCGTCAGTTTTGTCTCCTGCTGGATTCTGCGGATTTCCTCACGGGTGGCAAGTCTCAGTCTTGCGTCAAGATTGGAAAGCGGTTCGTCAAGCAGAAGAACTCTGGGCAGTTTGACCAGCGCACGCGCAATGGCAACGCGCTGCTGCTGACCGCCTGACATCTGGTTGGGCTTACTGTCCAGATAACGTTCAATCTGAACCAGATGCGCCGCTTCCAGCACCTTTTCGTTCATCTGTTCTTTTGTCAGCTTGTCTTTGCCTTTCAGATTCTGCAGCGGAAACATGATATTCTGTCTCGCTGTCAGATGCGGATAAAGCGCATAGCTCTGGAACACAAGACCGACTCCCCTGTTTTCAGGCGGAAGATCCGTCACATCGTCATCGCCGAACCAGATTTTACCGCTGGTGGCTTTTTCCAGGCCGCTGATCAGATTGAGGGTTGTGCTCTTTCCGCAGCCGCTGGGTCCCAGAAGACCGATCAGTTTGCCGTCGGGAATCTCAAAATTGAAATCATTGACTGCAATGATGTCATCAAGTCCTTTTGTACGGTTGGAAAACCGCTTGGTCAGATGATCCAGTACAATTTTCATTTATGCCTCCAAGATGCAGTTGCCGCATCATTTCATGCGTCTGTACGCATGATCATTAGTTTAATTGTAACTGAACATGGACAATCTGAGACAGGAAACATTCTGATTCCGGTCATTCCCGGACTTAAAAAAAAGCGGAATCCCGCTTTTTCGCTCAGCTGAATATTCTTCGCAGACGCTTATCTTTGCCTGAAATAAAATAAATATTCTCGCTCAGGGTTTCTCCCGGCATGACGCAATCACGGTTGGCATGATGGAGCACCTGCTTCAGCTGCTCAGCATTCTCCCCCGCGGAAACCGGATCATCATGGACCTCTTCATAAAGTTTTTCCATAAAGCCGGGATAGAACATGACCGCCGCACCGTTGATCTGATCCGTATTTGTGACAACATACATGTTTCCGATATGTCCGGAAGAGAATTTCAGAATATCAGGTCTGAAAAGCTTGGGAGCGTTCTGCATGGCGTCCTCATACAGCTGCTGCTCATCAATTCCGTACCTTGCCAGCATTTCCGTATTGATCATCGTTGATCCGAGCATCTGCTCATCACAGATCATACGGATATGATATGTGATTGCAAATTCCTCATAAATCCTGTGCGGCACCTCCATTAGCAGCCCGCGGTTTGCATATGCATTGGAAACGCGGATGAACAGAGCGTCGCGGATCTTTTCATATTCAAGCACCGTATCGATATCCCCATGAGGAATGTCATCATCCATATGAGCCTTTAAATATGCAAGAATTCCATCCAGATCTTTTTCACCCTCATACATTGCATACAGATCATTGAGATTGAAACAGATGCCTGTACTCTGATCATCCCTGATCAGGGTCAGCGCCGGATAGCAGCCGCTCAGCTTCTTCACGTCTGAAACAAGCACTTCGATCTTGCGGCCGTTATGCGCAAATGATCTGCATCTCAGAAGAAGTTCATTCTGAAACTGTTCAAATGTCATCATACTCATCAGAAATCCTTTCTGCGTGCACGCACGCCTGATTTCTATATTCTCTTGATGAGTATGTTATCTGCGGATGAATTTTATGATTCAGGATCATGGATCATCGTATACATATGCAGTCCGCTTGGCAGAATCTCTTCTTTTTCAATGCGCATGCCGATATGTTCATAACGGACGGCCTTGTGTTCGGCATCCGTATCAAGGATCACAGGAATGCCAAGACTTTCAGCCTCTTCAAACGGCTCTGCCAGAAGCTTTCTGAGATACCCCTGTCCCTGGTATTTCTTTTTCACACAGACAAGAGCGACATCGATATAATCCTTGGTTTCCAGATGCGATATTGTATAGTCCGTCCAGCCCCTTCTGATCATCATCATCTTCTGCATCGTCTCAATATTAAGACATCTGAAATAGCGATAGATCAGATACAGATCCCGATACCAGGACAGTCCTTTGTTCTTGCGGTGATAAACAATATATCCCTCTTCATTTTCACTGAGTGTATAAAGAGCGCCGATACGCTGATACTCATGCAGTGTGACCTCAAAATATCTGCAGGCCTCTTCAAATCTCATGCATGATGAAAGCGAGCCGCTCTGGGCAAGAAAGCTCTCTGCAAAAGCGGCTGCGATTTCTTTTTCGCGCTGCGTATCAATGGACTGAAGACGGATCAGCATATATTTAAAGGAAATGGATCCTTTCCTCTTCGAAACGGTCCTGCTGGCTTCTTTCCTCATCCGGATAGCCAAACGGAAAGATCGCAAAGGCACGCAGATGATCCGGCATATCCAGGATCTCTTCCACTGCCTTCATTCTCTCTTCAATCGGCGCAATACCAAGCCACACGCCGCCAAGGCCAAGCTCATCACATCTGAGCCAGAGATTTTCCATGGCAATCGACAGATCGATCTCAGCATAATCAGGCAGCCGGCAATCCTTGCGGTATGCGCTGATGATGGCACATGGCGCATGTTCGGTCATTTTCGCAAAAGGTGAAACTTCCGAAAGCTTATGCAGGGTTTCACGATCTGATACGACATAGAATTCCCAGGGCTGCTGGTTGGCTGCACTTGGCGCCTGCATGGCGGCTCTGAGCATTTCGATGATTGTTTCCTTTTCAACCGGCTGATCCTTATATCTGCGGATGCTGGTGCGATGGTAAATGGATGATGTGTTCATATGTTTTCTCCTGATATTCATGAGAGGAACAGCGGCTTTTCACTGCTGTCTTCCTCGTTGATCACTTTCATCATATCCGCAAGTGTCTGCGCCTGGATTCTGATACCGTTGTCATCCATATCCGGATCAACCAGAATGCCGTCCAGGCCGCTGTCCAGCACCGTCACCGATCGTCACCTTCGGGTTCATATCCCCGCTCAAAGGCAGGATCACATTGCCATTGTCCTGATACAGCATGATGAATACGGCGCTTGCGATGGAATAGCGGTACTGGCTCTGATGATCGCGGAAACGCTCAACCGCAAAACGGAGCTCTTCATTTGCTTCGGTGAAACCGGTATCATCCTCATCGGGAAACAGCAGCTGATCAATCTGATCGAGTTTGTCCGAGATCATTTCAGCTTTGGCCGGATCGGTCTGTCTGTACAGCTCGTAAGCACACATCAGCAGACGATAGTTATCTTCCGTCGCTTCCGTATCCTCACTGATATAAGGCGCAAGCAGTCTTTCGGCTTCGGCCAGTTTTCCTTCAGCCAGATTCACACGGGCACGGTTGACAGCCTTCATCTGGGGATCATCGAGAATCTGATCATACTCATCAAGCAGCTTATGGGCCTCTTCAAAGCGTGAAAGCCCGCACAGACAGCCCATGACCGCACCGTCTGTGGAGTGTTTTAATTCTTCATCCTGCGGGAAAAAGAACTGAAGCTTCTTCATTGTTTCAAGGCAGTATTCATATTTGCCCTGTTCAAGCAGAATATCAGGCACATCGTCAATGATACCGGTATAATCATCCGGACCGTTCTCAAAAGACTGCAGCTCTTCCATCGTCTTCGGCAGCACACCCTGCTGTGACATGGCCTCGACGGCATTGAAAAATCCGGTGATTGCTCTGATTGATGCGCTGATTTGATTCTTCTCATCAAGATCAGGTATGCGGATAATACTCAGCGCGCCATTGTATGCGTCCCAGTGATCACCGCATGACATCACATTCTGCAATTTGCTGACAACCTGCTCAAATTCTTCGGCCATGAAAGCTTCGATTCTGGCCTGTTCCTGCTCATGCATATAATCCAGGGTGGAGTTGAGATCTTTAAGATAATCCAGATTCCATGGCATGAAATCTTCGTATTCATCCTGCTGAGGCAGCTCACCTTCATTTTTGTAAAGCGTAAAGGCGTATCGCTCATCCTCCCAGATGCCCGCTCCGCTTCCTTCCAGAAGAATCACGGGACGTGTATCATTGATTTCCGTCAGCTTTTTGAATACAAATATTTCAAACATCCATGAGTCACCGAAGTCATATTCAAAACTGAATTTTCGGGGCAGATCGTCCCACGAAAGACTCTCAATATTTTCGCAGCCGTATTCACTGAATCTTGCCGGCTGGAAATACCGTTTTGAAAACATGATCTGAAACAGATGGGAGAATTCCATATGCAGAAGTTTCTGCAGAATCACCGTGAATTCAAGAACACTCAGCGATTCATCGATCAGAAACAAACGGTTCAGCGTATCTCTGTCATCTTTCCATGAAGCTCTGATTTTACGGTAGCGCATGATTACCTCCATGAAGAAACATTGTTGAATTCATTATACGATACAAAGACTGCCAATCATGCAAAAAGGCTGATGACAGCCCTTTTAAAGCGGGTTATATGCAATGTCAATTCATCTGAGAACTTTGATCGAAGCGATGTATTCCATATCCTCATCCACCCGGATCTCAGGATCTGAAATGATCAGCTCAGATGCATAGCCGCGCTCTTTGAGCACCAGATCAAAGTGGGCAATGGCAATGCCAATATCAATCTTCTGCATATCGCCGACGGCATCCGAGAGATAGCCTTTCGTATGTTTTTCATAGAAATGATACAGGCCGTCTTTGAGAATGATCCGCCAGGGCTGTTTGTTGACGGCACTCGGCGCAAGTCTGACTGCCTCCAGCGCATCATGGATATCCATATTGTCCGTTTTCAGCGGATGATCCATATCCTCATTGAAGAACAGTTTTTCGCTCTTCATGCGTGAATCAGCCCCGACTCCTTTGCGCATCATCATTTCCTTCAATGACATTTTCGCAGGTGTGCCGATCGGTGTGATGCACGGCATCCGCTCATGATCCGCCTTTCCGCATGCTTTTTCAAAGTTTTCCCGTTTCATGGTGCCGCCGATCCAGACTGTTCCAAGTCCCATTGAAACAGCTTTGAGCATGAGTTTTTCAAAAGCATAGCCGGCTGCTTCCTCGCCATGTTCCACGCGGTCCACAAGGGCGGCGATATACATCGGTTCACCATTGAGCACCGGTGAGGACAGTCCGTATTCCTGCGCATCCATGAAGACAAATCTCACCTCAATGTTCCAGGGGTTGCTGATCTGTTTCGCATATTCCTTCAGTTCTTCAAGCACGGTCTGATCGATTTTTGTTTTTTCAAAGGTGCGCACACTGCGGCGCTGTCTGATGATTTCATATATCTGCATCATTCAATCTCCATCTTTCAAACAAATTATATCGGCTCGATAAGGGTTTTCAATTGCTTTGCATTATGGCAATCGAAAGCCGCCCGTGACGGACGGCTTTGGAATTCATGATTCTTAAGCTTTGGTCTGCAGGTCTTTTTTCTTCCTTATGTAAAGAATAACTGCCGCCGCGGCGATGAGTGCGGCACCCACTCCGATGTAAATGCCGTTTCCAGAGCTTTGTTCCTTCCGCATCATTTCATGATTCTTCAGTTCCTCATAAGACTGGCCATAGATTTCTTCGAGCGGAACGATGGACTGTATGCGGTTGAGGGATATACCTTCATCCCCGGGCTCCTCGCCGTCAAGAAGAACATACAATGTGACATTTTCATATCCTTCTGTGACAAACAGTCCGCTTCTTGCCCGGAATTCGCCTTCACGCTTTTCTCCCGCATCATAAGGAACGGTCCATTCATCCAGCACTTCATCACGCGCCTCATCCCTGATCAGCATTCTTGCATTCTTTCTCAGATAGCCGTGATTGAGGATCTGATAGCGGATCTGTTCCTCACCATGACGGAAGGAATGCCATGTCTTCACTTCCAGATATCCCGGATCAACATCCACGCTGATCCTGCTGTCCGCAAGACCGTCGGCGCGGCTTTGGATTTCAAATGTATAAGTGAGCATATCCTGAGGATTATCCGGTATTGTCGTTTCCGCGATGATCTCTGCTGTTTCCCACATGCCGAGCTTTCCGCTGTATTCACCGACTTTTTCGCCTTCGCAGTAAACGTCCGCATGTTCAATGTCATACAGACCGGTATTTCTCACCTTCAATGAGAATCTGACCGGTTTGCCGGGCAATAGTGTATCGGTATCCAGCGCCTTTCCGCTTTCAAAGCGGATATGGCTGTTGGCGGCTCTGGCTTTGATGTAAAGATCTGTCGTCGTATCTGTAAAGCGCTCATCCTCAGCCCCGAGTAAAACCTCCAGACCGGTGCTTTCTTTGGCTTTCAGTGTTTCACTGTCCAGCTCCACGTTGGTATTGTAATTCTGCACACTGTACAGAATGACCGGTTCGCTTTCATAGGTGAACGCCGCGGCGATATGGCTGACATAGGCATTTGCACCGATCTTGGTCAGATCGCTTCTGGACCAGCGGATGCCGCCGTCATAGCTGATATATGCAAAGGCATCGCCATGGGTGTCTTTGGCGGATACCGAGGTGATCATGATGGCGCTGCAGCCGATGTTTCCGGAAATCTCATATGCATCCTGAGGAATGATGATGTTTTCCGGTGTCAGTTCACTGACTTCGCCGCCCGGAATCCGTTTATAAATCCGGCCGTTTTCAAACCATGTGAGATAGACGGTGCTGTTGCCTGCGTTGACAAACATTGCATTGGAGGCATTCTCTTTTTCGAAGATTTTTTCCGTGCCGCTGTAAACTTCAATGCGTCTGACGCCATCCGCCTCATAGCTGACTGCCGTGCATAATCCATATCCGTAACATGAACAATCAAGCTGATTCACGCTGCCCTGAACTTCCGTGATCTTTTCAGTCTGCCAGTCATCGACGCCTTTGCGGTGCGAAATATAAACCTCATGCACACCGGAAAGACCGGCCGGATCACTGACATCGTTTGTGTAGTAATAAACAGCCGGATTGCCGTTTTCATCACTGCATACCTTTGCCCCGGCTGCGAAGATGTCTGTGCCTGCATAGGATGTCACCTTCTCCTGAGTCAGCCAGTAATTGGCGGTTCCATGTTCCGAGAAACAGATATCCGTTTTTGAGGCGATTTCCGAAAAGCTCAGATCTGCGTCAAGTTCTTCCTGGGCATTCTTCCATACCAGAAATGCGCTGCCTTCTTTGTTTTCATACAGATATGGTTCAAAATCGGCGGTGCCGTCATCGTGCACAAGGACGGGCTCACTGACAAAACCGGTGGCGATATTGTAATAGCCGGCCTGCAGAACAGAACGGCTGCCTGCTTTTCTTGAAGCATCGCTGCCCAGAAACACCATCGTCATTTCCGGCAATGCTTTGGAGCCGGTGTTGGCCAGCTGCACATGATTATCCGGATAAATATCTTCCGCCAGCAGATGGGCAAAGTCCGCTTCACTTTCCCATTCATTATCAACTGTCGGCACTTCGACATCCGATCCATGCCACTTCATGTCTTCGCCGCCTTCCAGAAGAACGCCCCTGTTATCTCCGTAATTGTTAGCCAGCAGATAATCACGGAACTCTTCCGAGCTCAGATCAGCACCGAGTACGGTGACTTTTTTCTTCATATCCTCTGCAAGATCATGACTGCCGGAGACGATCTTGAAACATGCAAGCACCTTGCCGAACAGTTTTGCCTTGATGCCGAATTCACCCGCGACAATCAGATGTTCCGCTTTGGGATCGGGATACATCTCCTGCTGGTATTCAACACTGCCGGCGCCATAGACGCCGATCGATGCCAGCGGACATCCGATACCGCCGAACGCTTCCAGTGCTCCCTTGACACCTGCAAGAACATGATCGGTATTGAAATGATAGTCGCTTTCTTCGGGCACATATTCAAAATGGAAATCGAATTTGCCGGTGGCGCCGCCGCTGAGAGAAAGATTGAATGTGAAAATGCCATATTGGCCGTCGATGGAAAAACCGGTGCCGATATACAGCTGCATCTGTCCGAGAACCGGCTCCGTCGAATTGACATTGCCTTCCGCCCAGCCGCTGAACATGACCACAACACCCATGCTCTGCGGTTTGGATATATCATCCAGATTGTGCGGATCGCCATAGAACAGTTCCTTCAGATCACTTGCCAGCTTTCCTTCAGGCATTTCGCCGTTTGCGGCCTTTTCCCAGAATTCCTGATCGCTTGAATTGGTTCCGATTCCCAGACGGATCGTTCCGTCGGCATATGTTTTGACGGTGACCGGAATCAGAAAAGGCAGAACATCCAGTTCCATGCCAGGTAAAAGATAGTCCATATTCAGTGAGATTCCCTTTCCGAACTCACTGCCAAGATCATCGGGCACCTTGGAGAGAATCGCATTCTTTCTGACTCTGATGCCAAGCTGCTCGACACCGATGACCTGGTTGTCACGGCTGTCCGCGACGATCATATAAAGCGGCCATTCCGGTTCGAGCAGATCCGCGCTGAATGAGAATGTGTGTTCTTTACTCATGACCATCTCTTTGACGGTGCCTTCTTTCATCTGCACCACCTTAAAGAGCGGCTCCACACCGAAGCCTTCAAAACTTGTCACATCAAATGCAATCGGTTCCTGGATGGCGCTCTGCATTTCCAGGATGCCGTCAAGCACATTCACCGTCTCATCCAGGAATGTGACATTGACCTCAGGCATAGACCATTGCAATGAATGGTTTTCTTCCGCACTGACACTGCCCGCATGGAACAAAAACATGAACAGCGAAAGAACGCAGATGATTATCTTTTTCATATTCTTACCTGCTTTCTGTTGGATGGTATTGTTTCAGTCGGTTCTTTTTTTCAGTATATCGTATGCGCGGAATGATTCAAACTGCTTTTACGAAACTTAAAAACACAGAACTGTCTGCCGGTTCTGTGTCAGTGTTTCAGATGATGAATGTGTCAGTCAATCAGTCCGAGATAGCGGAACGCATTGTAAATGCCGTCATCGTTGACATCGCTGGTGATGTAATCAGCCGCTTCCTTGATCTCTTTGCCGCCATTGCCCATTGCGACATTGAAAGCACACTGCTCAAACATCGAAAGATCGATCTTCGCATCGCCGAATGAGATCGTATCCTCTCTGTCCGCACCGATGTATGCAAGCAGTTTTTCAATTGCTGTTTTCTTGGTGATGCCCGCAGGCCCGAGATCGCCGAAGATGGCAAGCTCCCCTTTGCCGCCCCACGTATTGGCAACCATGTCGCTGAATTGTGCTTTGGAATCCAGATGATCCTGGTATGTTCTGAGCACGAAGGAAATCTTGTTCACATCGCTTCTGTAAAGATCATCACCGTTTGCAATAAAAAACTGTTCACGGATCCGTTTTGCCTGATCCTCACGGCTGACATTGACCGCCCCCTTGCCTTCTCTGTATCTGGCAAATGCGTCCGGTCCCTGTTCCAGGAAAAGGTCATCGACATAACGGCCTGAATTGCATTCCAGAATCAATCCGATGTTTCTTTCATGACACCAGTCAACAACCCGTTTTGTCTGTTCCCTGCTCAGGCTCTGGTGCATGACAACCTGCTCATGATCCTCAACATATCCGCCGTTTGCGCCGATCATGCCGTCCAGTTCCGGAAGATCTCTCTGCAGCACTTCAGCCTTTGAACAGCCGGTGCAGATATAAACTCTGTGTCCGTTTGCGCGGGCCAGCTCAACCGCCTTTTTTGCGGAAGCCGGTGTCTTGGCCTCATAGTCAATCAATGTTCCGTCAACATCCAGAAAAATCACTTTGCTCATGGTTTTCTCCCTCTTATCTGTATGGATTTTATCAGACATCACATCTCAATTCACTGATAATACGTGCGATTACGTTCATAATTGTTATAATCAGCTGGTAATACGGAGAAAAGAATATGGGACATTTCTATTTTGTAAGGCATGGCGAATCACTCTGGAATGTTGAAAACAAAATCTGCGGAAAAACGGATATCGATCTGACACTGAAAGGATACGGACAGGCAAAGGCGGCTGCCCAGGCGATCATCGATCAGCAGCTGAAAATCGATCTGATTCTTTCCTCTCCCTTGAAACGGGCATTGCATACGGCTGAAACAATCTCATCGGTGACCGGGATCCCGCTGATCGTGGAACCGCGGCTGATTGAGCAGGATTTCGGAATGTATGAAGGCACTGCGCGCAATGGCGAAGAGTTCCGCAAAGCCAAGGAGAATTTCATCTGTTCCTATGGAAACGGAGAAAGCATGCTGAAAACAGCCCACCGGATTTATTCGGTGATTGATGAAATCATCCAGAAGCCTGATCAGGTGGTGTTGATTGCGGCGCATAACGGTCTTGCCAGGATCATCCAGTCCTATTTTCATGATATGAGCAATGAGGAATTTGCAGCCTTCGGCATCGGCAATGCCGAGATCAGAAGATTTGATTTCTGAAATATCATCCTTATTAACTGAAAAGCTCACCCGCGCGGTGAGCTTTCATTACATTACTGCGACTTCTTTTAACCGAGTTTCTTTTCCACCGCTTCCAGTGCGGAGACAAAGCTTTCAATAAAAGTCGGATGGCCGTGGATGACCTGCAGCACTTCACTGACTGTCATTCCTTTTTCAATTGCGAGGGCTGCCTCCTGGATCAGATCGGTCGCTCTTTCACACATCATAAATGCGCCAAGCAGTTTTCCGCTCTGCTTTTCGGCCACCACTTTGATAAAGCCTCTTTCTTTCGACGCAATCAATCCTCTCGCATTGGCGAGGGTGTTGACCTTGCCGCTGACGGTTTCAATTCCCTTTTCTTTCGCTTCCGCTTCACTCAGACCTGCCGAAGCAATTTCAGGTGACGTGTATACACCGGAAGGAATCACCTGCAGATCGCGCTTCTTCTCTTTGCCGCAGATGAATGCGATCACATTGACTGCCATCGCCATGGCGGTATGGGCCAGCTGGGGATATCCGGCCGCGCAGTCTCCGATCGCATAGACATGTTCCATGGAAGTCATATAGTGTTCATCAATGACAAATCTTCCTCTTTCAGCGGCGGGCGCTTCATGGATGAACAGACCGGTATTTGCCTTTCTTCCCGCTGCCATCAGAACAAGATCGCATGCGGTTTCCTTCAGTTCATTCTTTTCCTCATAACTGACAATCAGATGATCATTTTCTCTGCGGATGGCTTTGAGGAATGATTTCGCATGAACATCAATGCCGCGCTTTTTGAAAATCAGCGCAAGCGATCTGCCAAGCTCGCTTTCCAGATTGGGAAGCAGTCTGTCCAGAGCTTCCAGAACGGTCACCTTTGTGCCGAATGATTCATAGATGCCGGCCATCTCGCAGCCGATCACACCGCCGCCGACAATCACCATCGATTCGCATGCAGGCAGTTCATTCAGGATTTCATCACTCGTGATCACACCGGGAAGATCGTTTCCTTCCACCGGAATGCGCGCAGGCTCGCTGCCAGATGCGATGATGATATGGTCTGCTTCAATGATTTCATCATTCACGCTTACAGCATGATTGTTTTCAATCATTGCATGGCCATTGATGACGTCGATCTTTCCGGCTTTGAGGGCTTTTTCTATACCGCTTTTCAGCTGTTCGACAATGGCATTCTTTTTGTTCATAAGAGCGTCTTTATCTACGGAAAAATGATCCGCCAGCACAGCGGTATGTGCCGGATCGGAAAGATCCCTGTAAAGATCAGCCGTATGAACGAGTGTTTTGGTGGGAATGCAGCCTCTGTTCAGACATGTTCCGCCAATCTCCCGTTCCTCAATCAGGCATGTTTTCAGTTTCGCATTGACTGCTTCAAACGCGGCTGTATATCCGCCCGGACCGCCGCCGATAATCAAGACATCATATTTCATTTTAAAACTCCTGTTCTCTGATCCATTCATTCAGATCACGCGCGATCTGTGAATCCTTCGGGATATTATGCATGATTGCCGTGCGCTCAAATGCACAGCCTTTCAGTTTTTCCGCAATCCGCTCAATTTCATCCGGATCCATCGAATCTGAGTGGATGATGCAGTCCTGAATGATTCCCCTGATAATCCTGAGACGTATCTCAGCGCCGCCCCATGCAAACCGTTTTGACAGACTGATATCAAAAGGAGGATTTTTCCCATAGATCCATTCTCTGCTGCTGTAAAGACGCAGATAGGAATCCAGGCCGTCATGATCCGGAAAAGGCATCTTTTCCGCCTTGCATCCATAGATTTCTTCTGCCGCTTTGATCAGAAGCCCTTTTACCAGCTTGATATTCAGATCCTTTCTGAAATCACTCAGATTCGCCACTCTGCTTCGCACCGATGATACCCCGTTGGTTTTGAGTTTGAGCGGATCCGGATTCAGATATATGGGCATTTTCGAAAGATCTGAAGAGATCAGCAACGTTCCATGGTGATAAGAATAGCCGCCGTGATGATAATAGGCATTGCCGGAAAACTTGAAGCCGTTTAAAAGAAGATCATTTCGGCCGGATATTTCCGCTTTGAGCCCCGCTTTTTCCAAAGCTTTGACAATCACCTGCGACTGCTTTTCAACATCGTAATTTTCATCATCGGTGATGAATGTGAAATTGAGATTGCCGAGATCATGATAAACCGCTCCGCCGCCGCTGCTTCTGCGCACGAGCGCCACATGATCCCTTTCAATATTGACCAGGCTGCATTCCTTCCAGACATTCTGATTGCGGCCGATCACGACCGTATTGTCATTCTGCCATAAGTAGAGAATCATCTCATTTTTATGAACCCGGTCCATAAGAGCTGATTCAGCAGCCAGATTGACCCGGGGGTCGTTTCCGGCTGCTGAAACAGTGTATAGATGATCAATCATCGAAGTGATAACGCAGCTTCGGATGTCGGGCGGCGTTTACTTCATCCGGTCTTGAGATCGGTGATTTATGCGGTGTGTCATGAAGTGATTCCGGATTCTCTTTGATGGTTCTGTAAATATCCAGGAATGCTTCAGCCGCATTGTCCAGTGTTTCCTTTGATTCGGTTTCGGTTGGCTCAACCATGAGTGCCTCATGGACATTAAGCGGGAAGTACATTGTCGGCGGATGGATTCCATAATCCTGCAATGCCTTTGCGACATCCATCGCACTGACACCTGTTTCCTTTTTGAGGTTTTCAAGGGTCAGAACAAACTCATGCATGCAGATGCCGGGTTTTGCCACCTCATAATGCTTTTCAAGCAGATGTTTCAGATAGTTCGCATTGAGCACCGCATTCTTCGCAACTTCAGGAATACCCTGTCTGCCAAGGGTCAGCAGATAGGCAAATGCCTTGACGACAACCAGGAAGTTTCCATGGAAGCCTCTGACGGCGCCGACTGACTTTTCGCCTCTGTCGCACCATGCCAGTTTTCCGTCTGTTTCCACGATTCTTTCACCGGGCAGATAATCGGACAGGAAGGCTTTGCAGCCGACCGGACCGCTTCCCGGACCGCCTCCGCCATGGGGCGTTGAGAATGACTTGTGCAGATTCAGATGGATGCAGTCAAAGCCCATGTCACCGGGTCTGACAATTCCCATAACGGCGTTCAGATTGGCACCGTCGTAATAGCACAATCCGCCTGCGGCATGAACGATATCCGTGATTTCCTTGATATTCTTATCGAAAATTCCAAGCGTGTTGGGATTTGTCAGCATCAATCCGGCTGTATCCTCACCGACCGCTTTTCTCAATTCATCAAGATCAACGCATCCGTCCTGGCTGGAAGGAATGTTGATGACTGTGAAACCGCACATGCTTGATGATGCAGGGTTGGTTCCGTGCGCGGAATCAGGAACGATGATCTTGTTGCGCTCTGTGTGGCCGTTATATTCATGATATCTCTTGATCAGCATCAGTCCGGTCAGTTCGCCATGCGCTCCGGCGGCGGGCTGGAATGTCATCTCATCCATGCCGGTGATCTCACACAGATACTGCTCCGCACTCTTCAGCAGTCGAAGACTTCCCTGCGCTGCCTTCTGGGTTGGATGGACTTCCGTGAAGCCTTCCATGGCTGCCGCATCCTCATTGACTTTCGGATTGTATTTCATCGTGCATGAGCCAAGCGGATAGAAACCGTCATTGACACCGAAGGTCTGTTTTGCCAGTTCGGTATAGTGTCTGGAAATATCAGTCTCGGAAAGTTCCGGCAGTCTCAGCGGCTTTTCACGGCGGGTTTCGGGTGTGCATTCAGGCACATCGCATACCGGCAGAATCGTGCAGTGTCTGCCGCTCACGCTTCTTTCAAACAAAGTTTTCATCTGGAAACCTCCTGAACAAGCGCATCGATTTCCGCTTTTGTATTCATTTCCGTGCAGCACCATAAGATACCGCCTTCAACAGGCATGCCGCCAAGAATTCCCTTTGCGGCAAGCTTTTCATTGAGTGCTTCCGGGTCTGCACATTCAGTGACGAATTCATGGAAGAAGTCACCGCTGTGAATTCTTCTGACGCCTGCTTTCTCAAGTTCAGCGGCCAGATAGTGTGCCTTGCTGTAACACTGCGATGCAACTTCCTTCATCCCTTGCGGTCCCATCGCGGAAAGATATACGGAAGCCGTCAGCGCGCACAGCGCCTCATTGGAACAGATATTGGAGCTTGCCTTCTCACGGCGGATATGCTGTTCACGCGCCTGCAGTGTGAGGACATATGCCTTGCGGCCCTCATGATCAACGGTTTCTCCGACGATTCTTCCGGGCAGCTTGCGCATCAGTTTTGAATTTGTTGCCATGAAGCCGAGATACGGTCCGCCATAGCTGAGCGGCATGCCGAGCGGCTGTCCCTCACCGACGGCGATATCAGCGCCATATTCCGCCGGTGTGGGCAGAGCACACATGGCAACCGGATTCATGGAAAGAATCACCTGGATTCCCTTCGCATGGGCTTTTTCAACAAGGGAGCTGATGTCTTCGATCAGACCGAAATAGTTGGGCTGCTGCAATACCACACATGCCGCACCTTCCATCATGCCTTCATCATCAGTCAGGCCGTCTTTGAGATCGAGTTCCTCGACTTCATTGCCGTACGCCCAGCTGTATGTCTTCACCACTTTCATGGTGTCCGGATGCACCGCCTTTGAAACATAAACCTTCTTCTTTTTGGGGGTTACGCACATGGAGACTGCCTCGGCAGCCGCCACTGCTCCATCGTAAACCGACGCGTTGGAGACTTCCATTCCGGTCAGTTCACAGATCATCGTCTGGTATTCGAAAATGGACTGCAGAACACCCTGGGAGATCTCCGCCTGATAAGGTGTGTAGGCAGTGACAAATTCTTCTTTGTTTACAACGCTTTTCACAATTGACGGGATGTAATGGCGGTAAGCGCCTGCCCCGCGGAACACGGTTTCATAAACGGTATTCTCATTGCTGAGAGCCTTCATGAACCTTTTCACTTCCATCTCGCTTCTGCCATCCGGAAGATTGAGTTCCTCTTTGAGCTTCAGCTCTTCGGGCACATCCCTGTACAGATCGTCAAAACAGGAAAAACCTGCCTGTTCAAGCATTTCCTGTTTCTGCTGATCAGTTGAGGGAATATATGTTCCCATATCAATGCGCCTCTGTTTCGCAGAAGGCAGCGTATGCGTCCGCATCCATGAGATCATCCGCATCGCTGATTTCATTCAGTCTGAACAGCCATGCGCCATACGGATCTGTATTGATCAGCTCCGGGGCATCGAGAAGCTCTTCATTGACTTCATAAACGGTTCCGCTGAGCGGTGCGTATACATCCGATACCGCCTTGACGGATTCAACATCGCAGATGGTTTCCTCTTTTGCAGCTGTCGTATCGATTTCAGGCAGATTGACAAATACCAGATCGCCTAGAGCGTCCTGGGCATAGTCTGTCAGGCCGACTTCCGCTTCTGTCTCACTGATGAAGCGTACCCATTCATGGGTTTTGGAATACTTGAGTTCATTTGGTGTTTTCATGTTTCTTACCTCTCTCTTTTATAGAACGGAAGCGCTGTGACTTCCCCTTCAATCCTTCTTCCGCGCACATCCACTTCAACCTTTGTGCCCGGTTCATATGCCTCATTTACCAATGCCATTGCATAAGCGCCTTTGAGATACGGGCAATGGGTGCCTGAGGTGGTGTGTCCGATCAGCTGATCATTGATGAATACATCGCTGTGCTCTCTGGCAATTCCTCTGCCGGTGATTCTGATGCCGATGCGATGACGGTTATGACGGGCAGCGATGGCATCCCTGCCGATGAAATCCTTGTTCATCTTCACACCGAAATCCAGTCCTGTTTCCAGCGGACTGATTGTCTCATCCATCTCATGCCCATACAGGGGCATCGAGGCTTCCAGACGCAATGTGTCGCGTGAGCCCAGTCCGCAAGGTGTGACACGTTCATCTTTGAGCAATTCTCTCCAGATCAGAGGTGCATCCTCAGGAGCGCAATAGATTTCGAAACCATATTCGCCGGTATAGCCGGTCTGGGAAACCATGACTTTTCTGCCGAGAATCTCTGTGTCAATGAAGCTGTAATACTTCTGCGGCAGTTCCGTATACTTTCCGAGAATTTCACCGGAAAGCGGTCCCTGAAGAGCGATCTCCGCATACGAATCGGAAACATCCTCAAATTCGACCTCACCTTTGAGATGCGCCTTCATCCACTCCACATCCTTGAAGCGGTTGGAGGCATTGACAACGACGAAGAAGTCTTCCTCACCGCGTCTGTACACGATCAGATCATCCACGCATCCCCCGTCCTCATAGCACATCTCGCCATAGCGTACTCTGCCGATTTTGAGATTGGTGTAATCATTGGTCAGAATATAGTTGAGATTGGCCAGGGCATCCTTACCTTTGAATGTCACCTCACCCATGTGGGAAACATCAAAAAGCCCGGCTTTTTCACGCACGGCCATGTGTTCCTTAATAACTCCGGTCGGATATTGCACAGGCAGAAAATATCCGGCAAAATCAACGATTCTGCCATCCAGTGCAACATGTTCCTCATACAGAGGGGTTTTAAATGTCATATTGAATTATTCCTCCGAAAAGCATTTCTTTCTAAATTAACAATAGCACAGTTCAACCGCCTTTTGTCTTTCATGATGTGTCCGCTGAACCGATTTCGCTTGACAAAAAAGAGAACTTTTCAAAAAGTTCCCCGATGTCATGAAAACATTTTCATTTTCCCTGCATTTTAAAATATGTTTCTTTCAGCATGGCATATACATATTGATTGAAATTGCCTTTCTGAACCGGCAGCCCGTAAGTTTCCGCGATGAATTTTCCGACGGCAAGGGAGCGCGACTGGCCGGCATAGCAATGAATCAGAAGCGTATCAACATCGCCGCATTCCTTCATGAAGGAAATGATCTGCCCTGCCATGTTTTCATCAAACAGAACTGCGCCGGGCACCTCTTTGATGATGTCATCAAAATACAGAGTCAGCACCCTTTTGCATGTGCTGCTTTGCGTGAATGTGAATCCGAATCCCTGCGTGTGCGTGTCCTGGATGGAAATCACCGCATAGCTGTCGCTGCGCATGGCGAATTCCTCAAGCCCGAACGGATAATAATGATCCATCACATATTCAAATGCGTCATAGACTGATTTCACCTGAATCTTCTTCATATGCCCTCCCGCTTACAATTTAACTACCATTGCCGCACAGACAAAAAAAGTCTTGAATATTGCATGATTTATGCTGGTTTGTTCAAATCGAAAAAAGGAAGTATGAATCTTGCCGGATCTGCTATGATGTTGCTGAGGTAAACAATTATGATGATTGACGTGAACGGCATCACTCTGAATTATGAAGTATGCGGCAGCGGACGGCCGCTCATCCTTCTGCATGGCAATGGCGAGGATCTTCATATCTTTGATAAAGGCATCGAGCAGCTGAAAGGCAGATTCACATGTTTTGCGGTTGACTCTCGGGATCATGGCATGAGCAGTCCGTGTCCCGAGCTGCATTACAGCGATATGGCGGATGATATGGTCGCCTTTATGGACAGGCTGAATCTTGAGAATGTTCTGTTTTACGGATTCTCCGACGGCGGCATCATCGGCATGCTCGCAGCGATGCGCACAGACAGGATCACAACCCTGGTGATCAGCGGCGCCAATGTGACACCGGACGGAGTCAGTCCGAAACTGAAGAGATTCATGAAGATCATGAACCGTTTCGCTTTGGATTCCAAGCTTGCACTCATGCTCAATGAACCGCATATCACTGCAGAGGATCTCAGAAAAATCCATGCAAAAACACTTGTATTGGCTGCTGAGAGAGAGGCAGTCACCGATGCGGAAACCAAATTCATCGCTGCCAATATTCCCGGCGCAAAACTGCATTTCATCAAAGGTGAAGACCATGGCAGCTACATTGTCAACAGCACAAAATTCGTCAAATATCTGATCTATGCGCATACGCAGATGTGAGATATGAATCCGGCGCGGAAAAATTCCGTGCTCTTTTTTTCATTTTTCACATCAGTTATAATTTAATCAACAGAAAAGGAGAAATATCATTTATGAGCTTTCCGAAAAACTTCCTCTGGGGCGGTGCGACTGCAGCCAACCAATATGAGGGCGGTTATCTTGAAGGCGGCAGAGGACTTGCCACAAGTGACGCCATCAAAGGCGGAGACAAGGATCATCCCCGCAAATACACGGTAAAAACAAAAGAAGGAGAAATCCTTGAACTTCCCCGTGAAGCTTCCCTTCCCGAAGGAGCAACCGGATATATCATTCCGGACATCTATTATCCTTCCCACCAGGCAGTAGACTTCTATCATCATTACAAAGAGGACATCGCCCTCTTTGCGGAAATGGGCATGAACTCCTTCCGCTTCTCCATGAGCTGGTCAAGAGTGATTCCGGACGGCATGGAAAAAGTCAATGAGGAAGGTCTTGCTTTCTATGACGCAGTCGTTGATGAATGTCTCAAATACGGCATCGAACCGATTGTCACCATTGCCCACTTTGATGTGCCGATGTATCTGGCTGACAACTTTGACGGCTGGCACAGCCGCAAACTGATCGGCTTCTTCCTGCATTTCGCAGAGACGCTCTTTGAGCATTTCAAGGGCCGTGTCAGATATTGGATGACATTCAATGAAATCAACATTCTGAGAAGCTGGATGCAGCTGGGTATCCACGATGTCTCCCCGCAGACCCGCTATCAGGCTGCCCACCACACATTCGTGGCAAGCGCGCTTGCGGTTGTCCGCGGTCATGAGATCGACCCTGAAAACAAGATCGGTATGATGGTCGCCTATGCCCCTGTCTATCCGCTGACGTGCAATCCTGTTGATGTTATGAAGTCCATCGAGGACATGCGTCTGAAAGAATTCTTCATCGATGTTCAGGTCAAGGGATACTATCCTTCCTACCAGCTCAAATGGTTTGAAAGAAACGGCGTGAACATTCAGATGGAAGAGGATGATCTGGACATCATCGCAAAGGGAACCGTTGATTACATCGGCTTCTCCTATTACATGTCATCAACCGCTTCCGCTGATCCCAATGCCGCAAAGACAGCCGGCAATCAGCTGATGGGCGGCAAGAACCCTTATCTTGAAGCTTCCAGATGGGGATGGCAGATCGATCCGATGGGATTAAGAATTTCCCTCTGCCAGATGTATGAGAGATATCACATTCCTCTGATGATCGTTGAGAACGGTCTTGGCGCACTGGACACCGTGGAAGAGGACGGTTCCGTTCATGACCAGTACCGCATCAACTACATGCGCGATCATATCAAAGCGATGAAGGATGCGATTGAACTGGATGGCGTCGAACTCTGGGGCTATCAGCCGTGGGGTCATATTGACCTGGTATCCGCAGGCACCGGTGAAATGAGAAAGCGCTACGGCTTCATCTTCGTTGACCGCTATGATGACGGCACCGGTGACTTCTCCAGAAGAAAGAAAGACTCTTTCTACTACATGCAGAAGGTTTATAAGTCAAACGGTGAGGACATCGACTGAACCCGGTTCTGAAACAAACAGGTGCAGACAATGAAAAGATTCAGTCTGATCCGCTTTGTCTTTGCGCTTCTGGTTGCCGGCGGGATTGTCTGGATTGTATGTTCCTTTCAGAGGGAGGATCCCTTTTCCCTGAGGCATATTTCAGACGGTCTGTTCTTTGCGGCAGCCCTCGAATTCCTGTACAGTATGGAATTTCTGCATACGATCATGGGGCATGAGGCCAGCGCGCGCGGTTCTTATACAAACATGTATCACAGGGTCAAAGCAAATATAAACACCTACCGTCAGCCAGAAGGAATGTTCATCCGTGAATATCTGGTCTGCGCTATTCTTGCCGCACTTGCCGGCACCATTCTCATCTTCATCAAATGAGATATTTATCTTATTCATAAGCCACCAGAAAAACTGCAGCGGTGAGCTAAGCACTGCTGCAGTTTTAATATCCGTTCAATCCATGATTGCAGTTCAGTTTTAACGAACCCCTTACTGCTTTACAGGACGGACCATTTTCACATGCGGAATTCCGTCCTCAAGAAATTCGTCAGATATAACCTCAAATCCTTCCCGCTGATAAAAGCCGATGGCATAGATCTGCGCCTCCAGATAGAGCGATTCCGCCTTCATGGTTTCAATGGCATATTTCACACCTTCATGAAGAACCATACGTCCGAATCCCCGGCCGCGCTCAGTGCTTAACACCCTGCCGATCTGTACAATCTTATGATCCTCATCTTTATAAAACAGTCTGAGATATCCGTAAATGCTGTTTTCATGTTCATAGAACACATGCACCGCTCTTTCATCGATGCCGTCGATATCCTGATAGACGCATTCCTGCTCCACCACAAATACAGCGCATCTGATTCTCATGATTTCATAAAGCTCGTGCAGGCTCAATTCTTCAAAAGCTTTGATTTTCAGTTCCATATTCATTTACCGCCCGCAATATGATAACATGCCCGCTTTGTGCGGGCATGTCATATGATTGTTCAAAGTGCTGCGATAAAGCGGTCAAAGGCGTTTCGTCCTGCCTCGTCATGTTTGTAAACACCGGCATCTTCAAGCACTGCCGCAAAGACCAGTCCGACCTCCTTTTCCAGGATGGCATTGACATTGTCCTTGTTCAGATCCGGATAGCGGCTGATGATGTCCTTTGCCCATTGTGCATGGCTTGCGGTCAAAGGATCAGCATCGAGATTATGGTGATTGACAATCGCATCGGCAAGCGCTGCGATTTCATTTTTCAGTCTTGCCGGCAATACCGCAAGCCCCATGACTTCGATCAGGCCGATGTTCTCTTTCTTGATATGATGCTTGTCACTGTGGGGATGATAGACACCCAGCGGGTTTTCCTCAGTTGTGATATTGTTTCTCAAAACCAGGTCCAGCTCATAATCCGCTCCTCTGCGTCTTGCAATCGGAGTGATCGTGTTATGGCGCTCGCCGCCGGTCTCATGATAAATGAAAGCATCTTCATCATCATATTCACGCCAGACATTGAGAATGTGCTCCGCACATGCGGAAATCTGATTGCGGTCGCCGGCTTTCAGACGGATCACGGACATCGGCCATTTGACGATGCCTGCCTCTACGGATTCAAAGCCCTTGATGACAAAACTCTTTTCAATACCAGCTCTGGCCATGGCGAATTCATAATTGCCGCCCTGGTAATGATCATGGCTTAACACACTGCCGCCGACAATCGGCAGATCGGCATTGGAGCCGATGAAATAGTGCGGAAAGACCGTGACGAAATCAAGCAGATTATTGAATGCGGAGCGGTCAATGTGCATCGGTGTATGCAGTTTGTTCAGCACAATGCAATGCTCATTGTAATAAACATACGGACTGTATTGCAGGAAATAATCCTTTCCGCTGAGTGTGATCGGAATGATGCGGTGGTTCTGTCTGGCCGGATGGCTCAGATGACCCGCATAGCCTTCGTTTTCAATGCACAGCAGACATTTGGGATAACCGGTGGATTTGGCCTTTCCGGCAGCCGCGATGGCCTTGGGATCCTTTTCCGGCTTGGACAGATTGATTGTGATATCAAGAGTGCCGTATTCCGTATCCACCGTCCATTTGCGGTCCTTTGCAATTCTGTCCCTTCTGATATAGTTTGTGTCATTGGAGAATTCATAATACCAGTCGGTCGCCTTTTTGGGATCTTCCGCATAAAGCTGATTGAACTTTGCAATGATTTCATAAGGACGCGGCACGAGCAGTCCGATCAGTTTAGTGTCAAGCAGATCATAATAAGCGGCGGAGTTGCCTTCGATGATGCCGTTCTCATAGGCATAATCGCATAATTTGTTCAATATTTCCTGAATGGGAGGCAGCGGACCGTTCACTTCCTCAAGACCGTCAAAGCCGTTTGCGCCAAGTGCCTCAAGAATGCGGTTGGCAGCCCAGACGCGGTCCTCCTCCTTGATCCATTCCTTCTGAACGCCATATTCAACAAGCTGTGAAATTGCATTAGCAATCATATGATTTATACCTTCCTTTACCCTATATAAGCATACTCGCAATCATAGAAAAAATCCCGATTTTCATACAAGATCCAGATCGATTCCGTCCTTGAGCTGAACTTTGCGGATTATTTCATAGCGTCTGTATTTTCCTGTATTCAGTTCGTATGCCAGATCATCATATTCAAAGAAATCTTCCGAGGCAGCCAGTTCCCCTGCAATGTCATAGGGAACCTGTCTAAAGTCCGTATGGAACGGACCGTATTCCTCACTGTCACTGCCTGAGATGATGACATACTGCGCATTGCATGTATTGCGTTCGTCCCCGTCTTTTGCCTCATTGCGGATGAAATCCAGCGGATTGCCCACGCTGCCCGGACAGACAAGCATGCGGTTATAAAGACGGTTGAGCATCTGCATATGGACATGTCCGAAGAATACGGCATCCGCATACTTTCCGGATTCTGAACCTGTGCATGGCGCAAACATGGAATATTTCTCATCAACCGATGCATATAACGTGTTTGTTTCATAATTGTTCAATGAGTCAGGTCCGGCATGAAACATCCGCACAAGCCGTCCGCTGATCATGCACTCATATGAAAACGGAAGTTTTGAAAGCCAGGTGATATCCTCTTGAGTCATTGTTTTCTGATAGGCTTCGCAAAGCTGCCGTTCCCTTTCATTATCAAATGATGAAAGATCCCTCGAGAAGAATTCATCACAATTGCCCTTGATGACAATATCGCAGTTTTCTCTGATCAGTCTGCAGCATTCATGATTATGAAAGCCTTTGGCCACGATATCGCCCAGGCAGATGATGCACTCACATTGTTCTTTGCGGATATCCGCAAGGCATGCATTCAAAGCATTCAGATTGCCATGGATATCGGCAATCACCGCTGTTCTGACTGTTTTCATGGTTTGATCCCTTCCAGATTGAGAAGATATTTTTTCCGCTCGATTCCCCCGCCATAGCCGCCGATGGAGCCGTCCGCTCTGATCACACGGTGACATGGCACAATGATCACAACGGGATTATGATGATTGGCATTGCCGATGGCACGTGATGCCTTCTCACTGCCGATTGAGGATGCGATATCCTGATAGCTGGCTGTCTTTCCGTATGGAATGTTCATCAATGCATGCCAGACTTTCTTCTGAAATGCAGTTCCTTTCAAGGACAGCGGCACATCAAAGCTTCTGCGGGTGCCTGCGAAGTATTCTTCAAGCTGTCTGCGTGTCTCATCGAGATACAGGCTGTTTTCGCTGTCATCTGTTATCTTTTCATCCTGAAACGACACTTCCGTGATACCCTGATCATCCTCGGCAATTTTCAAAATGCCAATTGGTGATTCATACCAGCAGAACCGTCGCGTTTCATGATGCAGTTTCGGCAAATTTCTCATATCGTCTTCAGTATAACAAAAAGCTGACCGTCATATGATACGATCAGCTTCATTCACATTAAGCGGCTGCCTTTCTGTCTGCGAGAATCTTCTTTGCGGAGGAGATTCTGACACAAAGTGTGAACACTTTGATTGCACTCTGAAGATCATTCAGACTCGGGAATGTCGGAGCGATACGGATATTGGAATCGTTGGGATCCAGTCCATAGGGCCATGTGGCGCCTGCGCCTGTCATCACAACACCGGCCTTCTTGCAGCGGGAAACGATGTCCTTTGCGCATCCGGGCAGTGAGTCAAACATGATGAAGTATCCGCCAAGCGGCTTTGTCCAGGTGCCCACATCCAGTCCGGCAAGATCCTCTTCCAGGGTGTTTTCAACGGCTTCGAACTTGGGTCTGAGAATATCGGCATGCTTTCTCATATGTTCAGTCAGGCCATGGATGTCCTTGAAGAAACGGACGTGTCTGAGCTGGTTGACCTTGTCATGGCCGATTGTCTGGATTCTCAGATGCTTTGTGAAGTCTTCCATATTGTTCGGGCTGGTAGCCAAGGCGGCGATACCGCTGCCCGGGAATGTGATCTTGGATGTGGAAGAGAATTTATAAACAAGATCCGGGTTGCCTGCACGCTTGCATTCAGCCAGGATTTCAATCAGATAATCCTGGTTGTCATCATAGAGATGATGAACGCCATAAGCGTTGTCCCAGAAGATACGGAAATCCGCTGCCGCCGGCTTCAGTCTTGCAAACCGTCTGACCGTTGCGTCGGAATATGAAATACCCTGCGGGTTGGAATACTTGGGTACGCACCAGATGCCCTTGATGGTCTCATCCTCAGCGACGAGCTTTTCAACAACATCCATATCCGGACCGGTCGGTGTCATCATGACCGGAATCATCTTGATTCCGAAGTATTCGGTGATTGCGAAGTGGCGGTCATAGCCCGGCACCGGACAGAGGAATTTGACCTCATCCAGCTTTCCCCACGGTGTGTTGCCCATGATGCCGTGTGTCCATGCACGGCTGATGGTATCAAACATGACATTCAGTGAGGAGTTGCCGTAAATGATAATATCCTTGGGATTGTTTTCCATCATATCGCCGATCAGCTCACGTGCTTCGGAAATACCGGTCAATGCGCCGTAATTGCGGCAGTCGGTGCCGTCATCGCAGGTCAGATCGGAATCAGAGTTCAGCACATCCATCATCGCCATGGAAAGATCAAGCTGATCCTTGCACGGCTTGCCGCGGCTCATGTCGAGATGAAGACCGAGAGCCTGGATTTTCTTGTACTCTTTTTTCAGCTGCGCAAGCTCTTCATTCAGTTCTTCATCGCTCATTTCAATATAGGGTTTCATAGCGTTCCGCCTTTCTGTTCATGTCGCATTTTCATAAAACTTTCTGAAAATTTATGACATTTGATAATTAAAGATACAATATTTTATGTCATTGTTGCAACAATTCTTTCAAGGATTCGCGCAATCACTGAAAAACACCGCCTGAGGCAGTGCTTCATTCACATCATCTGTGTGACAAACATGTAGATCAATGTGCCGCAGAGAATGCTGATCAGAGGATTGCGCTTCCAGTTCTGTAATCCTGCCACACTGATCAGACCGATGAGTTCAGGAATCCCATAGGGCGGCTGCAATATCACCGTATCCTTTAAGCAATACACCACCAGCATGCCGATAATGGCAGACGGCAGCACCCTTCCGAGAAAGAGAATATATGAGGGCACATGATCGTTATGATTAAAGATCAGAAACGGCAGAAAACGCAGCAGAATGGTGGCGGCGCTCATCACCGCAATCAACAATGCCGTATGTGTCATGGCTGCACCTCCCCTTTGTGCAGAAAACTCAGCACCAATGTGATCAGAATCATCGAAGGAATCAGGAAATCAGCAGGCCCGAAAACAAGCAGACAAAGCAATGATGAGCAAAGCCCGCATAAGGCGGATCTGTGATCTTTTGTGCTGAGCCATTGTTCCACAAATGAAGCCGCAAACAATGCGGTCATTGAGAATTCAATGCCTTCACTGGAGAAAGGAAGCGATCTGCCGATCAAAGAGCCAAGCACACTGCCGAAGATCCAGTAGCTGTGGTTGAACAGCGAAACCATAAAGCGGTAGAAGTTCTCATCGCAGCCTTCGGGTACTTTCTGTGTGCTCAAAAGCGAATAGGTTTCATCGGTCAGAGCGAAGATCATATACGGCTTGTATCTGCCCGCATCTCTGTATTTTGCCAGCATGGATATGCTGTAAAAAAGATGGCGCGCATTGACCATGATGCTGGTGATGAGTGCGGTCAGAAGCGATGCCGATGAGGAGATCAGGCTGACCCCGACATATTGCAGTGAACCCGCATAGATGAAAAGACTCATCGCAAATGCCCATAAAGCGCCATATCCGGCTTCTCTTAACAGAATGCCGAAACCGATGCCGAGCACAATATATCCCGCCATCACCGGAATGGATGTGACAAATGCTTTTTTAACCTGATTGACTGCCGGTTCTGTTTTGTTCATGTACGTAATCCTATCACTTTCATGGTCTGACGCAAAGGATTTGGCTCATATGAAAAAGACAGGAGAAACATATCCCCTGTCATCGTGTATTCATATTTGATAAAGGCCTGAAGAGATGATCATCCTGATCATCTCATCGTGGCGGAAAACCAGATGAGCCATACACATGCGATCATGACCGCGACAATCAGCGCGATGATTCTGGCATGAAGCTTCTTTTCCGAATTGAGTACTGCGACAAATTCACGGATAAAGGCATTGATCCAGAAATAGCTTCTGGTCGCAGCGCCGATTCCCTGGGCATCGATGCCCATTCCGCGGGCAAGCACGCCGGAGCGGAACACATGATAATTGGTTGTTGAGAACGCGATGTTCACCGGCCTCTCATGAGAGTGTTCTTTGATCAGTTCCAGTGAATTGCGGAAATTCTCATATGTATTGACCGATCTGTTTTCAACCAGGATATGATCCGGTGCAATCCCCTGTTCCAGAAGATAATTGTTCATTGCTTCTGCCTCAGCAATCACCTCGTCATCCCCTTTGCCCCCGCTTGGCACAAAGACGATATCCTTGCCGGTTTTATCCTTCTGCATTCTTGCAAACTCCAGAGCACGGTCCACTCTTGACTGCAGCAGTTTTGTCAGGCCGCCATCCTCTCTGATCTGACATCCCAGGATCAGGATATAATCGCGGTCAAAGGAAGGAACTGCCTTTGCGGCCCAGCGTGCGTGAATGATTGTGCCGATCAGGATGCATTCCAGATATGCAACCGCGGCAGAGATCAAAGATTCAACGGCGATTTCCGCATAAAGCCAGAAGCCGTTTTCATTATGGACATCGATGATGGTTGAGCGCTGCAGATATTCACCGATCAATGACGGAGCCAGGGTTCCAAAGCACAATAAAATCCCAAGGAAAATCCCAAGCATATTGCGCCATGTGCGTCCTTCTTTTTTCAGCAGCGTCACATTGGATCGAATCAGGTAAATCGCGCCGAAAAAAGCGAACGGGAATGTGAGTACTGTCAGAGCGCGCGCTGAATTGACTGCAGTTGATACGGTCTGGATCATCCGCTGGTAATTGAGCAGCGAGGTCAGCTGTTCCAACAACAGCACACACAAAAACAGAATCAGACCAAGGTTGCGCACATTCTGATAGCTGTACATGGTCTGTCTGCGCAAAATGATGTATTTCCTGATCCGCCCATAGAGCAATATGGCGATATATACCGACAGCATGATCGGAATGATCCGCATTCCATTGCACGCACCGAAGTATTCATCATAGGTGATCAGTCCGCCCGGATGGCCGAAAAGGATTAAGATATGGATTGTATCTTCACCATGCATCACATCGACAATCTGTCTGCCCGGGGCAAGATCCGCAAAGGTTGCCTCAAGAAAGCCGTCTTTCACTTCCGCTTTGACCAGCGGATCTTTTTCCGGCACGGGTTCATAATGAAAATGCAGATCCTCTGCGGTAATCTGCGGATCATCAACTGTGACCCGGACCGTGTATGTCTGGCCCCTGATCATGATATATGTGATGCATACAAGCATCATCACAATGGCGAGCAATGCTTTTTTCATGTCATTCCTTTTGTAATTTCAAACCAGTTATTCTGCACTCAGAATCAATGATCACACTGCTGAATTCTGATCCATCTGAATTTCAATATCGAAATACTGTTCCTGAAACCAGACTGCCTGTCTGATTTCATCTTCACTGAAATCTGCGTGTTCCTCAGCCAGGACCCATTTGTCCTCAACATCATCCCTGCGGTGAATCACGGCAATCAGTTTTCCCGTAAATTCTTCAAGCGGCTTTCTGATACCGAGCACATATACATCCTGCTCCTCGCCGTCCCCGCCGTAAAGTCCTTTGATATAACCATAGTTGAGCGGATAGATCAGATCCGGATATTGAGGATGGGCGCTTCCGTACGGTCGCTCGATCACGGCCGAATAAATATTGCCGATGCGCACCCGCTCATCATTGACAATATGTCTCACTCCTTTTTCAGCCGGATTCAGCGCATATCGGAAGAATTCCGGATACATCTTCAGCGGTGTATCCGCATCCGCCCACACCAGATATTCAGGATGATTGTCGCTGGAATAAGAATGTGATACCGGTTCAAAATCATCCGGAACTTTCATGTAAAAGTAATAGGCGATCTCATAGACGGTTTTGCCGTAACTTGCCGGCATATCCCCTCTGAAATAGTTTTCCTGAATGAAACCTAGATGATCGACTTCAAGCCGCACACCGGTTTCCTCTTCGGTTTCGCGGATCACCGCCTCTTCGGCTGTTTCCGAAAATTTCAGTCTTCCGCCGACGGAATACAGATACGCGCAGGAATCATTGCGGACCATGAGGAAGCGTCCGTCTTTGATGATGATCGCACCCGCTCTGATATTGATCAGTCCCTGTGCGCATGGCACACACATGTCATCGTTATTCATCCTGCCTCACTGCGGATCAAATCCATATTCATCCGGATTCACTTTGATCTCAATCACATCCATCTTGTGGATGCGGATATAGCGGCTCTGATTGATTTCCTGAATCACTCTGTCAATCTCTTCTTCCGAGCCCTGGATCTCCATGGTCACACTGCCGTCATATTCATTGCGCACATATCCCGTGCAGCCAAGGCTTTTCGCCGCATAATAAGCGGTATAGCGGAAACCGACTCCCTGCACACGTCCGAAAAATCTGTAAAATCTGCGGATCACTTTCTTTCCCATAACACAACCATTATAAAAGAAAACACCCTTTTAAAGGTGCTTTCATTCAAAATCAGCTGAAAGATTCTTTTTGAGCGCTTCAATTTCTTCTGCGCTGAGGCCGATGCCTTTGAGATATGTCTCCGCATATTCTGAAAGATGATCGCTTTGGGCATACAGATCATCAATGCCGAAGGCATTCTGCAATGAGGTGCGGATATTCTGGTCCGCAATTTTTTTATAGAGTTCACTGTCTTTTTCAAGATGGTAATAGTTGATATAGGTGCGCATGTAATCTTCAATGATCTCATCCGGGGAAGCACCCATCAGACTTTCCAGTACAGCTGAGGCAAAACCAGTTCTGTCCTTGCCTTCCGTGCAGTGAATCAGATACGGTCCCTCATGGGAACCAATGAAGCGGAACCCTTCTGCCAGTTTGTCCGTGAAGGATTTTTCAGAGACATTCATGCCCATATTGAGAGCGATAATGTCGCAGTCGGAATAGAACGTATCTGAATAGTTCTCATAGAGCTTCATGTCTTTTTCGAAGTCCGTCATGTTCATGACTGTTCTGACCAGCGCCTTCTGCAGCGCCGCATCAGCTTCTTTGTTACGGTTCATGCCAGGATCAATCGGGGATGAGGAGCGATACAGAATGCCCTTGCCGATACTGCCCATATGGATTTCACGGAAGTTGGCATAATCCGCATCGGAAAGCTCCGCATAGTCTTCACGCTTTGTGCTTGCCGAGGCAGTCAGCTGATGCATTTCATAGCCGTCAAGATAGCCGCCTTTTTCCTTCATCTCAATAAGGATGGACGTGTTTTCGTCAAAGCCTTCGCGGTAATTCCAGATGTAGCCGGGGTCTTCTTCTGTATCTTCCTTGTCTGCAATCCCGAAAGAAGCCGCGAAGTTGCCCATATTGACCGCCAGAACCACACTGGCTTTTTCACTGTCATTCTCATGGCGGAATGCACATACCGGCTGTCCGGCAGTGAGACAGACCGCTCTGCCGCGGCGCAGCCGAACAGCAGAAGCATGCAGGTCAAAAGAGCGGCGATCTTTCTCATATGTGCTTCCTCTTCCTGTTTCTTTTGTTCGATTATACCTGTACGGAGTTCCTGCTGTCAAATAAAAGAAAGACTGCCGAAGCAGTCTTTCTTGTTGCTTTCAGGGCTTACCCGGCACAGTAATACTTGTCCGTCGTCTTTCTCAGCAGTATATATCCGCCTGCGCACAGGACGACCAGGATCGCGGCCAGGATCGCGAATACCGGTACCATCTCCAGCCCCCATTTGATGAGGAAGTAGGTCAGCACGGCCAGGGCAGCCAGGATCACCCAGGAGACCAGCATCGAGATCAGCACGCCGAAGTTCTGCTTGACGGCTTCCTGCTCCGTGACCCAGTCCAGGCGCGGCTTTTTGATATCCCGGCTCAGCGCCAGTTCGGCGTTCACAAAGCTGAACAGGATGCACAGCACACAGGCCAGGATGATCGGAAGTTCAAAGCCCGGGAAAAAGATGACCAGCGCGACAGCGGCGGCGATGATGCCCAGCAGACTCAGGCCGTAGCCGACGATGAACTTCGAGCGGATAAAGGTATGTGCGGATACCGGCAGGGCCGTCAGGAAATCGTGGCCTTTGCCTTCCCGCGTCACCGCGGTGGTCAGCGCCGGGTTCATGCCGCTCATGTAGGCCATGACTGCCGCCAGAATGCCCATCACGATCGCGGGATTCAGCTGCTGGAAGATCATTTTGAAGCCTTCGCCGTTCTCGCCGGCGCTCTTCCCGCCCACGATGCAGATCATGATCACCATCAGCAGGGGCATAAAGCTGACCGGCAGGATGTTCGTCGCATAGCTCGGTACCCGGAGGATCGTTTTCAGCTCACGCTTGCAGCAGGCTTTCAGCTGGGAAGCATGCGCGAAGGATTCCCGTCCGGTGAACTTTTTCTTGCCGCTTCCGGGGGTCTCCGTCTGCAGCATGGACAGTTTCCGGTAGCTGTAACCCAGTAGCCACACCGTGATCACAGGCGCTGCAAGGGAGATCAGGATCCATACCGCGAACATCCCGTAATTCTGGCCAAGCAGTCCTTCCGCGGCCCAGGCGGCCGGCGGGAAAAGCTTCATCATGGCCGAGATCCGGCCCGTGTTGCTCATCACAAACTGTTCCATCATCTGGCCGCCGTCCGCGGCGTCCCCCGTGATCCCGCCCAGGTTCATCATCAGGAACATGTAGGCGACCAGCACCACGATACCGCTCACGGTCAGCAGGATCTCTCTGTGTTTCCACAGGGCGGACAGGCGGATCAGCAGGCTCGAAATGAACGCGATCACACAGATCGGCAGCAGGCCGACCAGCAGCCATACCGGGATCAGCCGCAGCAGGAAGGACACGTCTGCGCCGGTTCTTACAGCGTACAGGATGCAGGCCGGGAGCAGGATGAGGGCGTTGATGCACGTCTCAGAGATCCAGACCTGGA
>CACWLH010000032.1:0-2751 GCA_902761625.1 uncultured Erysipelotrichaceae bacterium | reverse complement strand
GGTAGGCGGCGTCCCGTCCCAGATACAGGGAGGAGAGTACGAAGAAGAAGGACATGATCAGCGTTCCTGCCGTCGTCAGCATGACCGCCATGGAAACCAGCATGTCCGGCATATTCATCTTCATCAGGATATCGATCATGTTGGTCTCAACGATGTAAAGGATCACGCCGAGATAGACCACCAGGAACAGGATCGCGATGAACATCCCGATGGTGCGGCCTTTTTTCTCTTTCAGCGCCGTCTTCAGGTTCCGCGGTTTCAGGTCCGCGTACCGGGACAGCAGCTGCAGCCGCAGCAATGCTTTAAATCCCGTCATTCTTCGTCGCCTCCGTCATCAGTCAGCTGCAGGAACAGGTCTTCCAGGCTGGCGCTCTTTTCACCGGAGCGCAGTTCTTCCAGCGTTCCCTGGGCCCGCAGGGTGCCGTGATCGATCACGCCGATGCGGGTGCACAGCTTTTCGGCCACTTCCAGCACATGAGTGGAAAAGAACACCGTGTTCCCTTCGTTGCAGTGCCGGATCATCTCTTCCTTCAGCAGGTGCGCCGCACGGGGATCCAGGCCGCCCAGGGGCTCGTCCAGGATCCAGATCGGCGGATTGTGGATCAGGGCGCCGATGACCACCAGTTTCTGCTTCATGCCCTTGGAGTAGGTGCGAACCTGGCTGTTGATAGCGTCTTTCAGTTCGAAAATGTCCAGGTACTTTTCAATATGGGCCTTCCGGCGCGCGGCGTCCACCTGATATACGTCCGCCATGAAATTCAGGTATTCCATGCCGGTCAGCCGGTCATACAGGTCGTTTCCGTCCGGCACAAAGCCGATCAGCCGCTGGGCTTCCAGGCGGTCGGAATCCATCCGGTGTCCGGCCATGGTGATGGTTCCCTCATCCGGCTTCAGCACGCCGGTCAACATCTTGATCGTGGTGGTCTTGCCGGCGCCGTTGGGCCCGATAAATCCGAAAAGTTCTCCGCCGTTAACGTTCAGGGAAAGGTTGTCAACGGCCTTCTTTTTATTCTTTGAATAGGTTTTTGTCACATGCTGAATCTCAATCATAGGTCCTCCTTCGGCAGTTTCCCGCCTGTCTTTTATTTCTGACGCCATGGATGATATCATACCAAGCTGGAAAGATAAATGCAATCTTGCGAAACATATCCGTACTTATTTTGCCCCGGCCGAAAAAAAAGGGCGCCTGAGCGTCTTCTTTCCTGAATTTCTTCCCTTTTCAGCCGTTGGAAGTACAGGAATAATATTCCACCCTCATATCCGGACTCAGCCGGACCACCAGCAGCACACCATCTTTGGGGGACAGCGGATACTCGTCATACTGGGCGTAAACAGCGCCGTTAATCTCGTACATCCATTCCATTTTCAGATCCGTGACCTTCCCGAGGACATCCGGCGTGACCTTCTGCATAAAGTCCATCAGGAATTTCCTGGCTTCTTCGTCTGTCTTCGCGTCCGGAGCGGGTTCGTATGTATATTTGGTGATATCTCCCTGCCAGTCGTTCGGTGCATATTGCATGGAAGAAAACCGGCCGTCCTTTTTATAGCAGGTTTTCCAGCTTTCTCCCTGCGTGTTTTTCAGATTGATTTCATAGCTGTCCGCCAGGGCCTGGAACCCGGTCTCTGAAACAGAACACATGTCAAATCCGGTCTTGTTCCACTTGTTCATGGCTTCCAGGCAGATCTCACCAATAAACTCATCATTAAGAACGGGGACGTTGCTTCCCGCAACGTCCCCCATTTCAAAACCCTGTTCAATTGTCGCGCCTTCCGGCAGGCCGTACTGTTCGCTATAATCCTGGGCGGGGGCAACACCGTAGTCATTCGGATCAAATTTCTTTACCATGGTGGCGTCCCGGTCTGTGGCGTCCGCCTGGAGCTTGATGTCCAGCTGGTGCATGCCGTCATAGGTCTGCACATACAGGCCGATAGTGCCTTCCACATGCTGCAGGTTGCCGCTGGCGTCCATGGTGGCTGTAATCTCCGCGGAACGGAGGGAAACATCGGTCATGGAGTACACCAGGCCCTGGAATTTGGTGGCGTAACTGCTCAGGGAAGCGCCGCCTTCCTTCTGGCACACGTCCTGGTCCACGCCGTAATACCGCTTCAGGGCAAACCGGGCGCATTCGTTCAGCGCGGCGTTGAACAGAGCAGGCACATTGGAATCAACCTTGATGCTGACCTTTCCTTCGCTCACGGTCATCGCGCCTTCACCCAGCAGCAGGTTTGCGCTTCCCATCAGGGCCTTGCCCAGCTTAATCATCTGCTCGCTCTCCACAGTATTGCGAAGAATGGAGTTTCTGTTGCCAATGCCGCCGGTCTTGTAAACCCCCGGAGTGAAAACTTCCATGAGATAGTACTGGCTATCTTCCGTTACAATGGTGTACCCGTTCTTCCGTTCGGTTCCGTCCAGTCTGGGAGACCGGAGATCCAGCTTGCGGAAAGAGCGGCCGAAATCCTGTTTCCAGGTGCCTTCCGCGGTTTTGAACCACTCGCCGTCCAGCGACAGTTCGGCTTTTGCGGTCAGGGTCACATTGCTTGTCCGGAACAGCAGGTTCACAATGGAATCATACAGGCCGCCGTCCGCGGCACCGGCGCTCTCCGCCAGGGCGGAAAAGCAAATCATCAGCGCCATCAGCGCAGCAGTCACATACAGGATCAGTTTCTTCATCGTTTCTTTTTTCTCCTTCCGTTTTTTCAGGAAAAAAGGATCCGGATCGTGTTCATCACATCTCTGTGACGAACCTGGCG
>CACWLH010000031.1 GCA_902761625.1 uncultured Erysipelotrichaceae bacterium | reverse complement strand
ACTTGGCAAGCTTGTAGAGAACACCCGGAACGTTTTCACACTTGATGATGAATTTGGTTCCCTGTCTGCCATGTCCCATCAAATCCAGGAATGCCTGGAAGATATCCTTCTCGGTGATGATGCCCACGACCTTGCGCTCTTCATCGATGACCGGAAGCACACTGATACGCGCCTTGAGCATGGCTCCTGCCGCCTCTTCCAGGAACACATCCGGGGAGATGGTTGTGACATCCGTGATCATGATATCCTTCGCTTTTGTTCTGGAAAGCAGATAGTTCAGCTGGAACATGTCCAGACTGGTCTGATTCTTTCCGCTTGATTCACTGACCAGTCCCTCGGTGATCAGACCGATCAGTTTCCTGTTTTCATCGACAACCGGAAGACGGTGGAAATGATTCTTTGCCATCAGATCCAGGGATTTCGAAATCGATGTGTCCGGGGAGATGCAAATGGGATTCTTTGTCATATGATCCTTGACATACATAGTTGATTATCCTCCGAGGTAAGCCTTTCTTACCTGTTCACTGGCTGCCAGTTCGGCGCCGGTTCCTTCCAGTGTGATTTTGCCGGTTTCCAGAACGTAGGCACGGTCAGCGATTCCCAATGCCATTTTAGCATTCTGTTCAACCAGAAGCACAGTGGTTCCCTGCTGATTGATGCTTTCAATGATACGGAAGATTTCCCTGACAAGCAGCGGGGAAAGACCCATGGAAGGCTCATCCATCAGCATGATCTTCGGCTTTGCCATGAGTGCTCTGCCCATTGCGAGCATCTGCTGTTCGCCGCCGCTCAATGTGCCGGCCAGCTGGTTTTTTCGTTCCTCAAGACGGGGAAACAGTTCAAAGACATTCTTGAGATCCGCCTCAATGGCGTTTCTGTCCTTGCGGTAATAAGCGCCGAGTTCAAGATTTTCAAGCACGCTCATCTGGGCAAATACCCGTCTGCCCTCCGGCACCTGGGCAAGACCCATCGTGACGATCTTGTGCGGAGGAATCTTCGTTATATCCTGGCCATCGAGATAGACCGCACCCGAAGCCGGTTTGAGCAGACCGGAAATGGTCTGTAGGGTTGTCGTTTTCCCGGCACCGTTGGCACCGATCAGAGTGACGATCTCACCGTCATTGACTTCGAAGGAAATATTCCTGATGGCTTCGATCATACCGTATCTGACACTCAGATTTTCTACTTTCAGCATAATTGTCACTCTCCCAGATATGCCTTGATCACTTCCGGATCAGACTGAATCTCAGCCGGGGTTCCCTGGGCCAGCATCATACCGAAGTTGAGAACGGTGATTCTTTCACAGATACCCATGACGAGCTTCATATCATGTTCAATCAGAAGGATGGCGATTTTGAAATGGTCGCGCACAAAACGGATGGTCTTCATCAGCTCATCTGTCTCCTGCGGATTCATGCCGGCGGCCGGCTCATCCAGAAGCAGCAGCTTCGGATCGGTCGCCAGTGCTCTGGCGATTTCAAGTCTGCGCTGTTCGCCATAAGGAAGATTGCCGGCGATTACATCCGCCTTTTCATCCAGGCCGAAGATCTTCAGCAGTTCCATAGCTTTGGCATCCGCCTCCTTTTCCTGTTTTGCAAAACGGGGCAGACGGAGGATGGATTCGATTGTGCCGTAGCTGATATCGTTGTGCAGACCTGTCTTGACATTGTCAAGAACACTCATATTCATGAACAGGCGGATATTCTGGAATGTTCTGGCAATCCCCGCCCTGTTCACTTCGATCGTGCTCATTTTTTCCGTGCTCTTTCCGCACAGTTCAATCGTGCCTCGGCTGGGCTGATATACCTTTGTGAGCATATTGAAGACCGTTGTTTTGCCGGCTCCGTTGGGGCCGATCAGTCCGCAGATCTCATTTTCATAAACATTCATGGACAGATCGTTGACCGCGGTCAGACCGCCGAAATCAATGCCGAGATCCGTCACTTTCAGAACGGGTGTTTTTGTTTCAGTCATGATTGCTGAACCCCCTTCCGTTTACCGGTGAGCTTCTTTTTCAATTGTTCCGCTTTCACTTTGAGCCATTCATTGTTGGACACCAGCATGATGACAATCAGCACCACCGCATAGATGAGCATACGGTAGAACTGCAGGAATCTCAGCATTTCCGGCAGGATGACAAGCAGGGCTGTGGAAATGATCGTTCCGCTCATATTGCTGAGTCCGCCAAGCACGACATAGACCAAAAGCAGAATCGAATCATTGAACTCGAATTTGGTTGCCACAAAGGATGAATAATTCAATGCATAAAGCGCCCCCGCCGCGCCGGCCAGACAGCTGGAAATCACAAAGGCAAGCGTCTTTGTCCTGGAGACGGAAATACCGACGGATTCCGCTGCGATGCGGTTGTCGCGGGCTGCCATGATGGCTCTGCCGCTGCGGGAATCAATCAGATTGTAAACCACGAACAATGCGCAGAGAACCAGGATGAAGCCGGCCGTAAAGGTTGAGGCGGTGCTGACACCGGTGGCTCCCATCGGGCCTGAAATCAGCATTTTTCCGCCCTCGGCCAGTTCAAGCGTATTGGTGACAAATGCGAAATGCAGACCGTTTGCGTCAAAGCCGACATAGAGATTGTTGACCAGGGACATGATGATCTGACCGAATGCAAGTGTGACAATAGCCAGATAGTCGCCCTGCAGTTTCAATACCGGCACGCTGATCAGCCAGCCGATCACGGATGCCATGACTGCGCCGGCAATGATGCAGATGAGCAGAATCAATACCGGATTCATGCCGTTTGCACTGAAGATGCCGGAGAGAATCACCGCCGTGAAGGCGCCGATGCTCATAAAGCCCGCCTGGCCGAGATTCAACTCACCCGAGATGCCGACATTCAGATTCAGTCCCAGGGCTGCCACGATATAGGCGCATACCGGCACCAGCAGGGATATCATGAGTCTGGAAAGACTGCCCGAGGCAATCATCAGACTCAGCACAATATAACTGACGATGACAATCATGAAACTGATTGTCCGGCTGCGCCGCTTTGCGCCAAACAGCCAATTCAATAAACCTTTCATGATTCCCACCTACACTTTCACGCTGACTTTCTTTCCAAGCAGACCGGTCGGTCTGATCAGCAGTACAATGATCAGCACCGCGAACACGATCGCATCGGAAAGCTGGGTTGAAATATAAGCCTTGGCAAAGGTCTCAATGACACCAAGCATCAGTCCGCCAAGGAAGGCGCCTGGAATGGAGCCGATGCCGCCGAATACGGCCGCAGTGAAGGCACGGATGCCGGGCATGGAGCCAAGGGTCGGATATACGCTCGGATAGGCAGCGCATAACAATACAGCCGCAACCGCCGCAAGACCTGAGCCGATGGCGAATGTGATTGAGATGATGCGGTTGACATTGATGCCCATCAATACCGCCGCCCCTTTGTCTTCGGAGCAGGCCCGCATCGCCTTGCCGGTTTTTGTTTTATTGATAAAAAGTGTCAGAGCGCCCATGATGACGACACACGTCAGGATGGTTACGATGGAAAGATAGGAAACGGAAAGCTGCCCGCCGAACAGAGAAAATGATCCGTTCAGAACGGTCGGATAAATCTTTGTATCCGAACCGAACATCAGCTGGGCCGCATTCTGCAGGAAATAACTGACTCCGATCGCGGTGATCAGTACGGAAAGACTCGACGCATTGCGTAACGGTTTGTAAGCGAGCCGTTCAATGGTGACACCCAGCAGGGTGCACAGCACCATCGCAATCGCAGCTGCTGCGATCAGAGGCATTCCGGCCGCGGTCATTGCGAAAAATGACGCGAAGGCTCCGGCCATGATGATATCGCCATGGGCGAAGTTCAGCATTTTCGCGATGCCGTAAACCATTGAATAGCCAAGTGCGATGATCGCATACACACTGCCCAGACCCAATCCGCTGATTAAGTATGATAAGAAAGCCATAGGCATTCCTCCTTTGTAAAAACAAAACAAGGTTACCAAGCATATTTCAGATTGGCAACCTTTCATGAAAAATCAGTAACTGATGATTACTCAACGCCGACGTAAACGCCGTTTTCAATAATGACAGCCTTCGGTGCTTTGGACACTTCACCGCTTTCGGACCATGTCATGGACAGACCTGTGATGCCGTCGAATGTCATGGATGTGAATTCTTTGATCATAGCTGCCGTGATATCGTCAGTTGACATATCAGAAGTGATGCCGGCATTGTCGATTGCCTGCTTGATCGCATAGATGCAGTCATATGCGTCAGCCGCAAACTGGTTCGGAACCTCACCGTATTTGTCAGTATACTTCTTAACGAAATTTGCAGTCTTCTCATCCTCTGCGTCAGCGGAGAACGGTGTCAGCATATACAGTCCCTCTGCCAGGGATGTATCGAAGTTTTCCAGAGTCAGGATGCCGTCCATACCGTCGCATCCGAAGAACTTCGGTGTATAACCCTGCTTGTTTGCTTCAACAAGGATCTGGGAAGCCGGCTGGTAGTAAATCGGCAGGAAGACGATATCAGCACCCGCATCGGCAAGCTTCTTGACCTGAACGGAATAGTCTGTATCGGAATCAACGAATGTTTCAGTATCAACAATGGTCAGACCGAGCTTGTCCGCTTCCGCCTTGAAGGTGTTGTAGATACCGGTGGAATAGTTGTCATCGCTTCTGTAAATGATACCGATCTTGGAGCCGAGCTCACTGTGCGCTTTCAGATAGTCAGCGGAAGCTGTTCCCTGGTTGGGATCTGTGAAGCACATCTGGAACATGACACCGTACGGATCTGTATTGTTTGTGGCGTCTCTGTAAATGATCGCGGTGGAGCTGCCGGACGGTGTGATTGCAAAGATATTGTCCTGCGCATAGTTGGGAGCGACTGCCTGGCCGCTGCCGGAAGTGACTGTGCCAAGAGAAATCTGCATACCCCAGTCCATCAGTGCGTTGTAAGCGGAGACCGCCTTTTCACCATCCGCCTGATCATCCTGGAAATTCATTTCAATCTGTGTTCCGCCAAGCGCGTTGACTTCTTCAATCGCAATTTCGGCTGCGTGCTGGACTGCCAGGCCATACACGGCCGCATTGCCTGTGATCGGGCCGGAAGCACCGAGCTTGATTGCGCCGGCACCGCCTTCGGTTGAAGAGCCGCTGCCTTCAGAGGATCCGGAATTGCCGCAGGCTGTCATTGACAGCGCCATCAGAGCTGCCAGCCCGCCTTTCACTAATTTCTTGTAATCCATTTCTTTCCCTCACTTTTGTCCGTTATTTATGAATCAGACAATGACAATTATAAAACGGTTTCCATGAAAAACAATTCTCATTTTCACAGTTTGAACATATTTTCTGCAATTATTTTCAAGTTAATGTAAATATTTTCATAAGTATATTAAAAGCAGAGAATATACGTTTCATTCTCTGCTCAAATAATTTAACCAAGCGGGATTTCAACCACTTCCGCCATTTTCGCCAGGCAGGTTTCAATCTGCATGGAGATTTCCTTGACGAGCCGTTCGGTGATTTCCTCGTTCTTCTCCTGTTCCAGCTTTTCATAAAGGCTGTTTTTCACCTGATCGCTGATCACGTCCAGGCGCGCCTTGAGATAGCTCTTGGGAATCATCAGGCGCATCGGCCTGGGAATTCTGGAGTTCAGCAGCATCTCCTGCATCTTGTCCTTGCCAAGCGCCAGAATGAGCAGCGAGACAACCGCTCCGGCCACAATGCCGGGCATGCCCTGGGCAATGATCGCCAGACCGCCGCCTCCGCAAAGCAGACCGATCACGATTGATACCGTCGCATCGATCAGCCATGTGATCTCCCTTAGCGCAAAGAGACTCTTTGCCTCGACATTGATTTCAATATCGCTCATGGAGAGGAAGGAATTCAGGCTGAGTGCGGAATAAGGCACATTGTGCTTCACGCAGATCGGCATCGTATATTCCTCAAGCTCATAGGAGACTGTCTTGAGCCATTTGGACACCGGCTTCATGAGCAGGCTTCTGGCCTCGTCAGTATGAAGATAATCATCGATTTCCTTCTCCATGATGGCATCGATATCGGCAAGCTTTTCAATGCCTCCCTCGCGCCATCTCTGAGTGATGGGCAGGGCCACATGTTCGAGAATCGGCTCCACCATCGCTTCAACCGCGTCATGATACAGACCGTTGATATGCTTTTCGACAATCTTTTCGACAACGCTGGATTCGACAAGACGGCTGATCTCCTCTTTGAACTGTCTCAGCTCATCGTCGATCTTTCCGCACCAGGCAAGACCTGAGGCAACCGAGAATTCCGGCTCGCCCGATGAGATCACCACCGCATCGGGGAACACCTGTCTGCACCACTGGCGGATCACCGGCATCTTCGAGACACCCCCGGTCAGGAAAATCAGTTCCGGCTGCCGGTCATCGATCGCATTCTTCGCCTGTTCCAGACTGTCCAGGAACACCTCTTTGAAAGACTTGTGATCAAGCCTGTCCACCTTCTGGTTGAGCAGCTTGTCCGCGATCTTCTCATTTATCTGCAGCACCAGCTTTGCCGGGATCAGACCGTGCGGAATGGAAACCGTCTGTCTGCATTCATTGGTCTGGAAATATTCCTCATCCGCGAAATACTTTTCCTTGAGTCTTCTGGCCGCAAAGTCACAATAGCTGTGCCACGGTTCGCTTTCCTCAAAGATTCTGCGGATCTTCTTTTCATCCTTTGACAGTTTGATAGATTCCTCCAGCAGGATTTCATCCATGACCCCGCCGCCCAGGAACACTTCACCGCCGGTTTTCAGCTCAACTTCCCTGCCGCCCATGATATAGGCAAAGTCAGTGGTTGAGGAGCCGATATCGACAACCAGTACCGGTTTGTTCAGAATGTCATAGCCCACCTGAAGATGCTTGGACTGACAGGCTGAAACAAGCGCTGCTCTGGATTCGGAAATAATCTTGACAGGCGGATAGCCGGTCTGTTCAAAGATCTGCCGGTATTCCTCACGGGCAACCTTGTCCCATCCGGCCGGGCAGCCGATATAGAAACAGCAGTCCTCGCCCTGGATCAGCTGGCCGCTGAGATATAATTCGCCAAGCACGCCCGAGGCAAAGCTCTTGACGTCTTTGGAAGCTTCCGGATCAACCAGGAAGCGGCTTTTGAAACGGTCCTTGCGCTTGATCGCATCCGGATTGTAGCACGCCCCTTCCCCGATCAGAAGCTTGCCGTCCTTGAGCATCGCATAGGCGGTGATGAAGCTTTTCGCCTCATTCACAGTCAGCACCTCAGGAACAGGATTCTTTGTTTTATCAAGCCTTGTGACGGCGCTTTCGGCATCGCCCAGGTCAAATCCGTAAAACCGGTCCATACTCACTCTCCTGCCGCCAGTCCCTTGCGGATGACGGTATTGGCGATCACAAGCGCGGGACGGATGGTTCCCTTTCCGCCGGGCATGCGCTCAAACAGCGCCTTGTTTTCACCGTTGTAATCAATCACATCGATCTGCTTTTTGTGCAGATAATATTTCACATCGGAAATCACTTCCTTTGCGTAATCGTTGTCTCTTTCCGCATAGGCGGTTTCCAGCAGTCCGGACAGCAGCTGTATATCCTCTTTCTTCATGCCTTCCTTCTCATCCAGAAGCGCCTTTTTGTTCAGAAGGGTTTCCTCGCTGCGGATCATGTTCAATGTGCGGTCCATCGATACCGCCGAAGCCAGAAGAATATGATATGTCTTCTCTGCGTCCGGAATGGTTTCCGCATATAATTCCTCATCATTCTTCTTTTTCGATCTGGAGGAAATCATGCCCGAGGCAAACAGAGAAATCATCGCCGCACACATCATGGCAATGCCGATCACCATGTTCTGAGACGGCGGCACCATGTCCGTCAGAAGAATCAGAATCGCCGCGGACCCGCATGCCAGAAGAATACCGGCTGCCAGAAGAATCCAGAACCATACGGATTTCTTCGGCTTTTCAAAACCGGGTCTGTATTCGGACTTTGACCAGATGGTGGATGCCCCGTCGCAATCCAGGAAGCCGGCGGAGGTGCGGATGGATTCAATCATGGCCAGAGCCATTTCCTTGATCCGCTCACTGGTTTCCTCTTCATTGTATAAAGTCAGCAGTCTGCTCAGCTGCTCCTGCACCGCATGAACTGTTTCCGCCGATGATTTTGCGGCCGATGCGTTATGCAGAAAGCGTTCCTTGTCTTTTTCAAGAAGTGCCTGCATTGTAGCCATAATTGATGCCCTCCCGATACGAAAATAATATCATAAACCGCTGATCCTGACTTCCTTCCAGAAGGCAAATGAAAATCCGCCTCCGGAAACGGAAGCGGACTGCATGCATAACTCAGTTCAGTTTTTCACCGCAGAACGGGCAGAAGGCTTCATCCCCATCCAGTTCCGCATTGCAGTGCGGGCAGTATTTCTTTTCCTTCACCAGGGAAGATCCGCATGCCTTGCAATAGATTGCGCCGATTCTGTTTTCTGTGCCGCAGTTCGGGCAGACATTCGGCTGTGCCTCAGGCTGTTCAGCTGCGCGTAACGGTTCAGCCGCCGGTTCGGGTTCTCTGACGATCGGGGAGACATTGAGATAATCCTCAATGAATGTGAAGATCTCATCAGTCAGAGCAGCCTGTCTCAGAGCGCCGATGCCCGCGGTCAGAATCAGCGGGTGGAAGAAGACAGCGCCGGCTGCGGCGATGCCGAGTTTCTCCATCCATTTTTCAAAACCGATGGACACCTTCAGTGTGTCATCTGTCTGTTCAAAATCAACTGCCAGAGCGGCATCCATGCCCAGGAACTTTGTCCATTCGGCTGTCGCATCACCTTTGCACTGGATGGTATAGCCTGTTTTTGTGCGCATGGTCTGGGTGATCATGTCCTTTTTCAGATCCAGATATTCACTCAGCGCATATGCCGTGCTCTGCACGCTTTCCGCTGTACGCGGGTATGTTCTTGTAACTTTATTTCCGAAATCCAACATTTCATGATCCTCTCTTTCTGTTACATATATATCTTTAGCTCATTTTTGACCGCCGGTCAATAGGATATCGGAATTTCATTTTTAAGATTGAAAAAGCCTGTATCATCATGATACAGACTCAGTTTCTGATTTAACGGTGCAGCAGCCAGAAGGAAACGGCATTGTCCAGCCAGCCTTCGGCAACTGTTCCCTCACCCAGGCCGAAGCCGTGTCCAAGACCGGGAAACACTTCAATCACCGCATCGGTGCCCTCTGCGCGGATGGCGCGCACCCGCTTTTCCATCACCCGGTAATCCACCCAGTCTTCCGTTCCCACGCAGCAATATGTCGGCGGCTCAGTGCCGTAAACCTTTGAGAAGCCTGTGTACTGCATGATCACGGCTGCCGGCTTGGGATAATCGCGCTCACCGAACGCTTTGGTGCCAATGGCGCCGAGTGAGGCCGCCATGCGGGCACCGGCCGAGCCGCCCCAGAGCGAATATCCTCTGACATCGACTTCCAGCTCTTTCGCATGGTCAATGACAAAGGCAATCGCGCGGGCAAGATCCGCATAAGCCTTTTCCGCCTGCGGGCGGTAGATTAAGGCAAAGGCATTGATGCCTAGCTGCGACAGTCTCAGGGCATGGGGAAAGGAATCGTGGATGGCTCCGACGTAGGCGAACCCGCCGCCGGCATTGCATAAGGCAAAGGGCAGACCGGGATTGCCTTTGAAGAAGAACAGACCGGTATTGTTTTTATCGGGATCCTTCTGTTTCTCTTCATCCGTGTAAATGTCATAAAACACTTTTTCCCCGTTCAGTGTCCGGTTTCTGAGCGTGTTGAGAATCTCAGCGGTCGTTTCCGGATTGATGTGCGAATACCATGTCAGATCCAGATCCCGAAGCCGGCTGCCGCTCATATATTCCTTCTGAAGCGGAAAGAGAAAACGTGCCCAATCTCCGTAGACGGGATCGCTCAAAGCCTCGTAAAGATCGGAACCGGGTGTATATTTCCGTTCTGTGTATGTATGGTCTGAAATGCTCATGGTGTGCCTCTTTGAAGAAGGAAAGACTCCCTTTGTAAATGATGATCTTTATGCGGGAGTCTGATTCCCATTTTTTCATTATCTCAGCTTCATGCCGTCTTTGAAGGCATCGCCGACAATCTCACCGATGACTCTGTATTTGTTCATCGCCGAGTCAAACATGATCGGCTCCATTTTGGAAAGATCCACTTTCCCGTCGGTGAGGATGGACTCATCGACATTCATATTGACGGTTTCACCGATCAGCAGATATCCGTCCCCGTCCGGTTTCATTTCCGCGACTTTGCATTCAAGCACCAGCGGATATTCCTCAAACACAGGTGCATCAACGCAGGATGCTTTCACGGCATGGAAGCCCGCTTTGGCAATTTTATCGGCTTTACGGCCGGATTCAATGCCGAAATAATCTGATTCCACGACGGTCTTTCTGGTTGCGAATGCCACCGTGAATTCCCCTTTCAGCTCAAGGTTGTCGGTTGTCTTGTGCTTTGAGAGGGAAATGATGATCTGATCCGCATCCACCTGACCTGCCCATGCGGCATTCATTGCGTTAGGTGTGCCGTTTTCATCATAAGTGCCGATGATCACAACCGGCAGCGGAGTGATAATTGTCTTTTTTCCGAAATCTTTTCTCATGTGAAAAACCTTCTTTCTGTATCCATTATCTCACAATCCGAAAAAGGATATGACCTGTTACGATCATACCCTTTCGCTTCATTAGATTTTGACTGTCCAGTTATAGACGTCTTCGCTCTTGCCCCACTGAATTGATGTCAGTGTGTCATACAGATGCTGGGTCAGCTCACCGATCTGCTTGTTGTTCACGGTGTATACATGATCCTTGTAGACCAGCTCGCCGATCGGGGAAACAACCGCGGCTGTTCCGCATCCCCATGCCTCTTCGAGGGAACCGTCAGCCATCGCGGCTGCCAGCTCATCGACGGAGAGAAGTCTTTCCTCAACCGGATAGCCTTCCTTCTTGAGGATTTCGATGATGGATTTGCGGGTGATGCCCGGCAGGATGGAGCCGGAAAGCGCAGGAGTCACGACTGTGCCGTTGATCTTGAACATGACGTTCATCGCACCGACTTCCTCGATGTACTTTCTTTCAACGCCATCCAGCCAGAGAACCTGGGAATAACCCTTCTTCTCAGCTCTGTCGCCGGCTCTGTTGGAAGCTGCGTAGTTTCCGCCGCACTTGGCTTCGCCTGTGCCGCCTCTGACCGCTCTGACATCCTGGTCTTCGATCATGATGGAAACGGGATTGAGGCCTTCCTTGTAGTAGGAGCCGACCGGGGAAAGAATGATGATGAAAGTCGCATGGTTGACCGCATGGACACCGAGTGTTTCATCGTTGCCGATGGTGAACGGACGGATATAGAGGGATGTGCCGGGATCGGAAGGAACCCATCTTTCATCGAGCTTGACCAGTGTCTTGACTGCCTCGACAAAATCCTCTTCCGGGAACTGCGGCATGCACAGACGCTCAGCAGAGCGGTTCATGCGGCGTGCGTTCTCGATCGGACGGAACAGCTGCACTTCGCCATCCGGTCTTCTGTAAGCCTTTAAGCCTTCGAAGATTTCAGTGCCGTAATGGAATGCTGTGCAGGCCGGGGAAACGGAGAGGTTTCCATAGGGAACAATGCGGTAATCATGCCAGCCTTCGTCCTTGGAATAATCCGCGATGAACATGTGATCGGTGAAGATCTTTCCAAAGCCGAGTGAACTGCTGTCAGGAAGCTGTTTCGGGTTTTCAATGCGGTTGATTTTGATTTCCATGATCTTAATCCTCTGCTTTCTCAGCCGGCGTAGTTTCTGCCGGTTTCCATTGCTTTGCGGTTATAGTCGAGCATGTCCGCATGTCTTGCGGAGATGCACTTTTCAAGAGCTGCGGAAACTGTTTCCTCGTTGTACTCATCCAGTACGGACAGCAGTTTTCCCATGAGAATCATATTGGCCAGCTGGCCTGTGCCGTTTTCATCGGCCAGACGGGTTGCGGTCACATAGTAAACATCCACATCATCGCGTTCCACTTTTCTGGAAATGAGCGAGCTGTCAACCAGAATGATGCCTCCCTTTCTGACTGCTTTCTCATATTTGTCAAGGGAAGGCAGATTCATTGCGACCAATACATCCGGATTGAGAACGATCGGCGCGCCGACCGGCTCATCGGAAATGATGACGGAGCAGTTGGCTGTGCCGCCGCGCATCTCAGGACCGTAGGAAGGCAGCCAGCTGACATTCTTTTCCTCGATCAGTCCCTTGTATGCGAGAACCTTTCCGGAGAAGAGAAGACCCTGTCCGCCGAATCCGGCAAATAAGAATTCCTTTGTTGCCATGACTCAGTCCTCCTTCTTTCCGCCGAGAATACCGGCGCTTCTGTCCTTGTATACACCGAGCGGATAGTAAGGGATCATGTTGTCATCGATCCACTTGAGCGCTTCCTTCGGTGTCATGCCCCAGTTGGTCGGGCAGGAGCTGATGACCTCAACCAGTGAGAAGCCCTTGCCGTCGATCTGGTTCTGGAATGCCTTTTTGATCGCCTTCTTTGCCTTGCGGACATTTGCGACATTGTTGACGGTGACTCTTTCGAGATATTCCGGACCCTCAAGTTCGGAGAGCATTTCACAGATCTTGACCGGATAGCCGCATGCCTTGACATCACGTCCATACGGCGAAGTCTGGGTCACCTGACCGGGCAGTGAGGTCGGCGCCATCTGGCCGCCGGTCATGCCGTAAATCGCATTGTTGATGAAGATGACGGTGATATTTTCATTTCTTGCCGCGGCGTGAACGGTTTCCGCTGTACCGATGGAAGCCAGGTCGCCATCACCCTGATATGTGAAGACGATCAGGTTGTCCGGGTCGGAGCGCTTGACGCCGGTTGCCACTGCCGGAGCACGGCCGTGGGCAGCCTCGATCATATCGCAGCTGAAGTAGTCATATGCCATAACAGAGCAGCCGACCGGTGCGATACCGACGGTCTTGCCCTCGATGCCAAGCTCATCAATGGCTTCTGCCACCAAACGGTGAACGATGCCATGGGTGCAGCCCGGGCAGTAGTGCAGAGGAACATCAGTGAGTGATTTCGGTTTTTCAAATACGATCATCTTATTTTCCTCCCTTCTCACTGGCTTCAACAATCGCCTGGTAGACCTGGTCCGGAGTCGGGATCATGCCGCCGACACGGTAGCACAGGGATACCGGGATTCTGCATTGTGTAGCGAGTCTTACATCTTCAATCATCTGGCCCATGGAGAGCTCGACGCTGATGATCTGCTTCGCATGTTCAGCCGCTTTCGCAAATACCTTTTCCGGGAACGGCCATAAAGTGATGGGACGGATGAGACCGGCTTTGATGCCGTTGGCACGGGCCTCATTGACCGCGTTTCTGGAAACACGCGCGGCGATGCCGAAGGCGGCGATGATGATATCCGCGTCCTCGGTCAGATATTCTTCCGCCAGCGCTTCCTTTTCGGCGATGATTTCATACTTCTTGTAACGCTCGATATTTGTCTTTTCGAGCAGTTCGGGATTGAGATAAAGAGAGTTGATGACGTTGTGTTCTCTTGCCATCTTTGTGCCGGTGGTTGCCCAGGGCTTTGCCGGAGCTTCCTTGATATCAAAGTCAAAAGATACCGGTTCCATCATCTGACCGATGGTGCCGTCCGCAAGAATCATCGATGTCATGCGGTATTCATCGGCGAGTTCGAAACCCTTGATGGTCAGCTGAGCCATTTCCTGAACGGAGCTCGGTGCCAGAACGATCATATGATAGTCACCATGGCCGCCGCCGCGGGTTGCCTGGAAATAGTCGGACTGGGAAGGCTGGATACCGCCGAGACCGGGTCCGCCGCGCTGGGCGTTGACTACCAAGGCGGGCAGATCAGCGCCAGCCAGATATGAAAGACCTTCACTCTTGAGCGAGATGCCCGGAGAGGAGGAGGATGTCATGACGCGCTTGCCTGCGGAAGCAACGCCGTAAACCATGTTGATGGCAGCGATTTCGCTTTCCGCCTGCAGGAATGTTCCGCCGATCTTCGGCATTCTTTTTGCCATGTATGCAGCGATTTCCGTCTGCGGAGTGATCGGGTAGCCGAAGTAATGCCGGCAGCCGGCCTGAATGGCGGCCTCGGCAATCGCTTCATTACCCTTCATCAATACTTTTTCAGCCACTTCGTTCACCTTTTACCTTTCAACTGTGATAATGCAGTCCGGGCACATGATCGCGCAGGATGCGCAGCCGATGCATTCCTCGGGTTTTGCGCATTCGGCAGGGTGATGTCCCTTCTTGTTGATCTTGTCCTTTGACAGCTGGAGAATGCCTTTCGGGCAGGCGTCGACGCAAAGCCCGCAGCCTTTGCACTCATCTTCTCTGAATGTAACTTTTGCCATATTTACTCTTTCCTTTCCTTGCGGTATGAAATGTGTCGATATTTTCAGTCAACCGGTCTCTTCTGCAGTTTCATCGGGAAGAGATTGCCGATTTTTCCACTCAGTTCATTGTAAAGCGATTCCTCCACCGAGGTGGCGATGATGGGCAGTCCGCAGATTTCCGATACCTCTTCAGCGAAAGCCAGAGAGTTCAGAACGCATTGCGCATCGGTTTCAGCACCGAGGTTGGAGTTGTTGATGATGCCGGTGAACTTCAGCCGGCCGGCTGCTTCGATTTCGTCTTTGACTTCTTTCACCGACTGTCCGTCGGGAGTCAGGGGTCTGTATTTGTTGATGACCAGGAACATGTCATAGTTGTTCTCTTCGCGGATCATGCCGCTGAGTCTGCCAAGGGCCAGAGCGCCGCGGTCATCACCGCCGACATCGATGATTGAATACATCGAGGTGTCATCGACGATCGCATACATATCCTGGGGCAATGCCGGGATATCGAGGGATGAGTTTGCGTACGGCGACACGATCAGCCTGATTCCCGCGCTTTCCAGCTCGGCTTTGGAGTCGAGGGTGCGGAAATACGGATTGACGATGTCAAGGTCCGCAATAGCGGTATTGTCATGGCTCTTTTTCAGATCCAGGGCCATATTGACCGCGATATTCGTTTTGCCTGAGCCGTAATGGCCGGCCAGCAATGTGATTCTCTTATAGTTCATTTCTCTTGATCTTTCCGCTGACAGTCTTGGGCAGTTCCTTGCGGAAGACAACTGCTCTTGGATATTTGTAAGGAGCGGTTCTGGACTTGACATAGTTCTGAATCTCCTTCACAAGCGCGTCATTTCCTTCCTTGCCCTCAACCAGCACGATGGAAGCCTTGACGATCTGTCCGCGCACCTCATCGGGCATTGCGCTGACACCGCACTCGAGAACATACGGAAGCTCCATGATGATGCTTTCGATCTCGAACGGGCCGATGCGGTAGCCGCTGGATTTGATGACATCATCCTTGCGGCCGACATACCAGTAGAAGCCGTCCTCATCCTTCCAGGCGACATCTCCGGTATGATACCAGCCGTCCACCCATGTCGCTTTGGTTTCCTCTTCATCCCGGTAATAGCAGACTGCGAGTCCGGGCGGCATGCCCTTGGAAATGTTGACGACGATCTCACCGGTTTCACCGACCGGCACCGGAACGTCATTGGAATCAACCAGGGTGACATCATAGATCGGGGCGGGTTTGCCCATTGATCCGATCTTGTGAGGTGCACCGACCAGGTTGCCGATGATCATGGTGGATTCAGACTGGCCGAAGCCTTCCATGATTCTTAAGCCGGTCGCCTTTTCAAACTGGCGGTAAACTTCCGGATTGAGCGCTTCGCCGGCGGTTGTCATATGCTTGACGCTGGAGAAGTCATATTTTGAAATGTCCTGCTTGACCATCATTCTTAACATGGTCGGCGGTGCGCAGAAGGTAGTGATCTGATATTTTGCAAACATCGGCAGGATATCCGCCGCGTCGAACCGGTCGAAGTCATAGGTGAAGATAGCGCCTTCGGCAAGCCACTGTCCGTAGAGCTTGCCCCACATCGCCTTGGCCCAGCCGGTGTCGCTGATCGTGAAGTGAAGACCGTTGGGATCCACCGTATGCCAGTATCTGGCGGTATGGAAATGTCCGAGCGGATATTGATAGGTATGGGCTGCGATCTTGGGATAGCCGCTGGTTCCGCTGGTGAAATACATCAGCATCAGATCCTCTCCGCCCGGGGCGTCCTCGCCGCGTGCGAAGTGGGAGCTGTACATGACATAATCCTCATCGAAGCACTTCCAGCCTTCCCTCTGGCCGTTGACAATCAGCTTATACTTCAGACCGTCATATTTCTCACATGCCAGATCAACCTGTTCGGGCACACCGTCATCCGCAGTGGCGATGATGGCGCTGATTCCCGCCTTTTCAAAGCGGTATACAAAGTCATGTTCCTGCAGCTGGTTGGTTGCCGGAATGGCAATTGCACCTAGCTTGTTGAGACCCAGCATGGCAAACCAGAACTGATAATGTCTCTTGAGCACCAGCATGACCTTATCGCCTCTTCTGATGCCCAGGGCCTTGAAATAGTTGGCGCACTGGCTGGAGGCGCGCTTGATATCGCGGAAGGTGAATCTTCTTTCCGTCCTGTCCTTTGACACATGCAGCATCGCCAGCTTTTCGGGCTCACGCCGCGCGACCGCATCAACCAGATCAAAGGCGAAGTTGAAATGTTCGATATTCTTGAATTTGATGGAAGTCGGGGTGCCGTTGTCATTTTCCTCGACATCGATGTAATTCTGCCACACACGCGGTGTCTGCCGGTCTTCGATCTGCGCCTTGGACTCCTGGATAATCGGAGCGGCGGACAGCTCGGGAATCGGCTCGCCGGCCGGATTGAGAACAATTGCGTAGAACACGCAGTCGCTGCCGCCGACCGCGATCATGCCGTGCGGTGTTTCAGAGTTGTAATAAATGCTGTCGCCGGGTCCGAGGATCTCGCTGTGTTCGCCGACCTGGACCTTGAGATAGCCCTCAATGACGATGTCGCACTCCTGGCCGTCATGGCTGGTCAGTTCGATATCGCGGGATTGGGCGTTTTCATCAAAGACGCTTCTGACATACAGCGGCTCGGCGATTCTGTTCTGGAACGCATAAGCCAGATTGTAATAGGTCATGCCGTGCGCCTGGCTGACACGCTGTGCCCCGCCCGCTCTGGTGAGTGCATAGGACTGCAGATTCGGGCTGACACCTTCGATGATGTCAGTGACATTGACTCTGCATTTGAGCGCCACCTTATAAATAAATGTGAAGTTCAGATCCTGCTTTCCCTGTTCACAGGCAAGATATTCATTCACATCAACGCCGGTGGCACTGGCCATTTCGACGGGCGTATAGCCTGATGATTCACGCAGTTCGCGGATACGGGCCGCCATTTCCTGTATTTTGTAATCCAATCCTGTAATCTGTTCCATGCGCATCTCCTGTTTTTTCATCTGATCAGGGGGTTAAAAACAAAAGGCATCCTCAATGTAAGGACGCCTTGAGCGTGGTACCACCTTGACTTGCTTCTCAAATACGTAACGTGTATGAACGGTATTTCCTACTGCAATGTTCAGAAATACTGGCTCCGGGGCGACTTCATTCCTGCTGTCCGTCTGCTTTCACCTGACACAGACTCTCTATAGATCCAGCCCGGGAATTACTCCTCCCCTTCATCGCTTGCGGGTATTATACCAAATACTCATTTTGAAACAAACAGATTTTTTACAAAACAAGTCAGTTTCGGAAACAAATTTACAACCTGTAGTGAAAACTTTTCATTAAAGTTTATTGCGCTGGATCTTGCCGCTGATTGTCTTGGGCAGATGATCCTTGAAGACCACAATACGCGGATATTTGTACGGTGCGGTGTTCTGCTTGACGTAGTTCTGGATTTCCTTCTTGAGTTCTTCGGAAGGTTCAACTCCCTTGACAAGCACGATGCTGGCCTTGACCACCTGGCCTCTGACCTCATCCGGTTCAGCGCTGACGCCGCACTCAAGCACATACGGAAGCTCCATGATGACGCTTTCGATCTCGAACGGGCCGATGCGGTAGCCGCTGGACTTGATGACATCATCAACCCTGCCGACATACCAGAAATAGCCGTCCTCATCACGCCATGCCTCATCACCTGTATGATAATAGCCGTCATGCCATACAGATTCGGTCGCGTCCTCGTTGCGGTAATAGCCTTTGAACAGTCCGCACGGAACACTTTCTTTGGTATTGATGCAGATTTCACCCGGTTCACCATCGGGCACCTGGTTGCCGTCTCTGTCGAGAAGCTCGATCTTGTAAAGCGGTGTCGGCTTGCCCATGGAGCCAAGCTTGGCGGAGCTGCCAAGCAGGTTGGCAATTGCCAGTGTGCATTCGGTCTGGCCGAAGCCTTCCATGATTTTCAGGCCGGTTGATTTTTCAAACTGGCGGTAAACCTCGGGGTTGAGCGCCTCACCGGCGGTTGTCATATGGACAACGCTGGACAGATCGTATTTGGAAATGTCCTCCTTGATCAGCATTCTCAGAATGGTGGGAGGAGCACAGAATGTGGTGATGTTGTATTTGGCGAACATCGGCAGGATTTCCGCTGCCTTGAAACGCTCAAAGTCATAGGTGAAGACAGCCCCTTCCTGCAGCCACTGGCCGTAGAGCTTGCCCCATAATGCCTTTCCCCAGCCGGTATCGGAAATGGTGAAATGCAGACCGTTGTCAGAGACACCATGCCAGTATTTGGCGGTGATGAAGTGACCGAGCGCATATTTGCAGGAATGTTCCGCAATCTTGGGATAGCCGGTGGTTCCGCTGGTGAAGAACATCAGCTGGGTGTCATCGCCGCACGGTGTTTCGGAGGATCTGTAGAAATGAGTGCTGTAAAGGTTGTACTCATCATCGAAATCCTGCCAGCCCTCGCGGGTGCCGCCGACCAGAATTCTTGTCTTCAGGGTGCCGCATCTGCTTTGCGCCATGTCAACCTGATTGGGCACATCATCCTCGGTAGTTGCCACAATCGCGGTGATGCCTGCGGACAGGAAGCGGTATTCAAAGTCATGCGCCTGCAGCTGGCTGGTCGCCGGGATGGCAATCGCGCCAAGCTTGTGCAATGCAAGGAAGGTGAACCAGAACTGGTAATGTCTCTTGAGCACCACCATGACACGGTCGCCCTTGCGGATGCCCAGCGCCTTGAAATAGTTGGCGCACTGGTTGGAGGCGCGCTTCATATCACGGAATGTGAAGCGTCTTTCCTTCATATTCTTGTCCAGATGGATCATCGCCAGCTTTTCAGGATCCTTCTTCGCGATCGCATCAACGACATCAAATGCGAAGTTGAACTTGTCCTCGTTCTTGAAGGTGATCTTCTGCAGCATGCCGTCCTCATCCTCAACGGTTTCGACGAAATTGTCGCAGACCAGAGGTCTCTTGTCCTTTGAAGGGATGAATGTGTTGCGGATCAGCTTCTCCTGGGTATCGCCGCCGGAGACAACCATGGCAAGGAACAGGCATTCGCGTCCATCCACCGCGATCATGCCGTGGGGTGTGGAGCTGTTATAGAAAATACTGTCGCCTTCGCTCAGATATTCAATGTTGTCACCGATCTGCACCTTGAGTCTGCCGCTGATGACAAAGTCGAATTCCTGACCGGCATGTCTGGTCAGATGAATCGGCTGATCCTGCAGCTCCGGCTCATATTCATACTGCACGTAATACGGCTCGGCCAGTTTGTTGCGGAACATCGGCGCCATATTCTGGATGCGGATGCCGTCCTCTTTGATCATGTTCTGAAGATGGCCTTTTCTTGTCACCGTATAGGAGGAAAGGTTGGCGCTTCTTCCTTCGAGCAGATCACTCATGCCGACATTGAAGGTCAATGCGCATTTGTGAATGAATGTAAAAGGCATGTCCGCCTTACCAGATTCATATTCACGGTACTGTTCTGCTGTGACTTCGGTTTTCGCAGCCATTTCCTCGACTGTAAAACCGGAGATTTCACGCATTTCGTGAATACGCTGTGCAGTTTCCATCAGTTCGTTTTCGACTCTTTGCATGTCCTTTGCCTCCAGAGATCGTGAGACGCATCTGTTTCATACAAAATAAAACACCCGTCTCAAACAGATTGAGACGAGTGTGAATTACATCACCCGCGGTACCACTCAATTTGCCGCAGAAATGCGGCCACTCACCAGGGTCCATCAACCCCTGAGCTTTTAACGGTGCTGACCGGGATATATCTACTCGGTTTCCCTTTCGTATATCCAGCTCGGAAGTGATGGTCTTTACGGATTTCCCCTGCCGGCTTTCACCATTCCCGGCTCGCTTCTGAAGGTTTTTTCCTGACGTCTTCGTCAAAGCTTTTGTTTTTATGAAAGTGCTGTCATGATACCACCGGATTCTTTTGTTTGTCAATCAGTCCGGCACATTTTTCTTTACCGCATTGACATTTTAACGCATTGAACTTTTACTGATCCAGACCGTATCTCTTCACCGCATCCTCACGCATCTTGTATTTGAGAATTTTTCCGGCTGCGTTCATCGGGAAGGAATCGGTGAATTCAATGTAGCGGGGCACCTTGTGACGGGCCAGACGCTCGACCATGTACTGACGCATCTCCTCGATGGTGATGCTGCCCTCCTCCTTGAGGATGATCATGGCCAGCGCCTCTTCGCCATAGCGCTTGTCGGGAACGCCGATGACCTGCACATCCCTGACTGCCGGATGGGTGTAAATGAATTCCTCGATCTCTTTCGGATACAGGTTTTCGCCGCCGCGGATGATCATGTCCTTGAGTCTGCCGGTAATGTAGTAATTGCCGTCCTCATCCTTCATGGCGATGTCGCCGGAGTGCAGCCAGCCTTGCGCATCCACGGTTTCCGCGGTCGCATCGGGCATCTTGTAATAGCCCTTCATCGTATTGTAGCCTCTGGAACAGAATTCACCGTTGACTCCCGGTCCGACCTCCTCGCCGGTTTCAGGATCGATGATCTTGCACTGCACATGCGGGAAGGCATAGCCGACCGTTTCCGTGCGCACTTCGAGGGAATCTGTCCATGCGGACATGGTGGAACCCGGGGATGACTCCGTCTGGCCATAGACCGAGACAATGCCTCTCATATTCATTTCAGCCGGATCCGCCGCCCGTTTCATTAATTCCGGCGGACAGCCCGAGCCGGCCATGATACCGGTTCTCATATAAGAAAAGTCGGTATTGCGGTAATCAGCATGATTGAACATGGCGATAAACATGGTCGGAACCCCGTTGAAACAGGTGATTCTTTCCTGGTTGATACAGGCCAGACTTGCCTTGGCATTGAAATAAGGCATCGGCGACATGGTTGCGCCATGGGTCATGGAACTGGTCATGGAAAGCACCATGCCGAAACAATGGAACATCGGCACCTGAATCATCATGCGGTCAGCGGTGGAAAGACCCATCCGGTCGCCGATGCACTTGCCGTTGTTCACAACATTGTAATGAGTTAACATGACTCCCTTGGGGAAGCCGGTGGTGCCGGAGGTGTACTGCATGTTGCAGACATCGTGCACACGCACCTTCGATGCCATATGGATGATCTGTTCCCTGGGAACCATATTTGCCCTGGCCATCGCCTCCTCGAATGTGAGCGAGCCCTTCTGGCGGAAGCCGACCGTGATCACATTGCGTAAAAACGGCAGTCTCTTGCAATGCAGCGGTTCTCCCGGCACGGAGTTTTCAATTTCCGGACAGATCTCATTGATGATATTGCGGTAGTTGGAATCCAGCGCTGATTCAATCATGACCAGCGTATGGGTATCAGACTGACGGAACAGATATTCCGCCTCATGGATCTTATATGCGGTGTTGACTGTTACCAGAACCGCGCCGATCTTTGTCGCTGCCCAGAAGGTGATATACCATGCCGGAACATTGGTGGCCCAGATCGCGACTTTGGAGCCGGCTCTGACCCCAAGAGAAACCAGCGCTCTGGCAAAATTATCGACATCCTCACGGAATTCCTCATAGGTTCTCGTATAGTCGAGGGTTGTGTATCTGAAACAGTACTGATCGGGGAATTCCTCAACCAGACGGTCAAGCACCTGCGGGAAGGTGAGATTGATCAGCTCATCCTTCTTCCAGATATATTCGCCCGTGCCGTCATGATTCAGATACAGATGGGAACGGTCGGAGCGGTCGCGCTCAAAGCGTTTCATATAGTTGATGTAATGCGGGAAGATGAAAGCATAATCCTGCACATCCCTGACCCATTCCGGCTTCCATTCCAGAGAGACATAGCCGTCATAGTCAATGGAGGAAAGCGCCCGCATCATATCCTTCACAGGCAGCAAACCCTCGCCCATGATCGTATAGGCGCCATCTTCGCCATAATCGCGGATATGCACCAGTCTGACATAGCCGCCCAGATTCTTGATCGTCGTATCGGGAGACTCGCCATGATCCTTGAAAGGATGGTGCATGTCCCATAAGACACCGAGGCTGTCATCGGCGAATTCATCGAGCAGATTTTTCAGTCTTTCCGTATCGACATAGATTCCTCTTGTCTTCATCAGGAAAACAACATTTTCCTTTTTTGCCGCTTTGAGGATTTCCTTCAGACTTTCTTTGATCAGTGTTTCGTTGTCGCTCATCGCCTCCGCGCTGACAAAACCGACCCCCATGGAACCGGCTTTCTGAACCGTCCATAATGCTGTCTGAAGTGAACCTTCTTTGCCAAGATCAAGAGAAGTGTCAAGATTGACCATCTCCACACCGGCATCGCGCAATGAGCGCATCGTGGAGCGCACCGCATAGGGATCCAGCGGTCCGCCTTTTGCGAAATAGTCCTCATGCTTGAACAGATCATAAAGCTCATATCCCGCAAAATTCATTTCCTTTGCGATATCCGCATAATCCTGGAAGGAGAGCGAATACCATCCTCTGGTTGAATAGGAAAGCTTCATTCATTTTCCTCCTCATAGACAATCTTGTTCAGCGCGTTGATATAGGCGCTGATGGATGAACCGATGATATCCGTCGAAAGACCGCGGCCGGAATAGATCTTTCCGCCGACTCTGAGTTTGACAAGCGCCTCACCCATCGCCTCACGTCCTTCCGTGACCGCTCTGATCTGGAAATCGTCCAGCTCATAATGAACGCCGGCAATCTGCTCAATCGCCAGGAAAGAGGCATCAACCGGACCGTCTCCCAGGGCAACGCTTTCCATGACCTCGCCGTTTTTCTTCAGACGGATATGGGCACTGGCCGAGAAGACATTGGACGCGTTGATGATATATTCCGCCAATGCGTAAGCAGGCGGCACCTGGAGTGCATAAGAGGCCACAATCACATCGATTTCCGGGGATGTGATCATTTCCTTTGTGCCGGCAAGGCGCATGAATTCCACATATACACGGATCTGATCCTCTTCGGAAAGATCATAGCCGAGTCTCTTGGTCTCATTCACGATTGCCGCAAGATCATCATTCTTTGTGAACACTCTGCCGCTGACATCCTCTCTGACACCGCTGTCAAAAGGAGAATTCTTGGAACGGGTCTCCGTGAACATGCGGGCTGCCTGATCGTAAAGACGCTTCATTTCCACCGAGCGCACATTCATCGAGAATCCTTTGGTGCTTCCCTTTTTTGCCATGATGGCAGCGAGATTTTTCAATGAGGCGGTATTCTGCGGATAGATGGAAGCCTTGACTTCCCTGACACCGCTGAGAATCGACTGCGCCAGGCAGGCATCCGCCATGGTCAGCTCATCCGTCACCATCGCTGCGAGGGTCACCTTTTCCAAAGCCGGCACATTGGCTTTGACATCTTCGATAAATGCGGCGAATTCATCCGGCATGCTTTCACCGGCCGTATCGGCAATGGTGATGACATCAGCCCCCGCCTCAATTGCGGAATTGATGATGTCATAAAGGAAATCACGCTCGCTTCTGGCCGCATCCGAGGCAATGAATTCAACTTCATTGCACAGTGTCTTCGCATAAGCGACCGCCGCCATGACATCCTGCTTCATCGCTTCCGGTTTTTTATGATAAAGATATTCCATCTGCACCAGGGATACCGGCACATTGATCTGCAGTCTGGCAGACGGCGCGTTTTTCAGCGCATTCCATGTACGCTCAATGTCTTCCTTTGCACAGCCTGTCTCAACCGCCAGCGTGCTTTGGGTCACGGCATCCGCGGCTGTCTTGATGAACAGACTGTCCGCCTTTTCCTGTTCAATGGCTCCGATTTCAATGACATCTGTCTTCAGTCGGTCAAGAAGTCTGACAAGCTCCACCTTCTCCTTGAAGGAAAGCGCCTTGCCCGCTTCCTGCTTCAATGTCACATCGCTCATACGTACTGTACTCATGAATTGCCCTCCCGATTTCATTCTGCGTACAACTGTTCAATCATCCTGTGATAATAAAAAGCCTTCATCTTCATCAGGACTGCTGTCCCGAGAGACGAAAGCTGATCAATCTTCTTCCGCGGTACCACTCTCTTTGCATTGATATGCCACCTCATACGGTCGGCCTGTGACGGCGAACCGCGCTTTTTTTAACGGAAAGCTTCCGGCTTGACCTACTCATTTCTTTTCAGTCTCGCTGCTGTGGGGCCAGTGTACTGAATCTGCATCAATGCCTTGCACCAGACGGCATCTCTCTTGGTGATACATCCGGTTCAGCTTTTCTCCCCGTCTTCGCATTTTGATATTGACGTTATCCTACATGAAGTTTTCAGACACGTCAACACATTTTCTGAAAAATTCTGAAATCGTTTTCAGACCTTGTTTCTGCGCAGCCGGGCTTTCAGAGGTTCAGAGATCCATCTGAAAAGATATGCCGCAGTGATGGAACAGACCATAACCGCAATGATCCAGAGCGTATCATCCGCGATGTACAGATGCTTTCCCCGCAGCAGCAAAATGAACAGTTCATGGACCAGATAGAGTTCAAACGATATCGAGCCGAGAAAACTCAGCACCGCATTGTCAGGCACCCGCTTCATCAGAAATGCGACCATCAATACCGTAAAGCTGATTGTGCTGATGATATACACCGGCAGCTGGAAAAACCATGGAATCAGATAAGGCAGCCATGAACACACAAGCACGATGAGTGAGCAGACCGGAATGATCCATCTGCGGTTTGTGCGGATCCATGCGTCGCATGGGTCTTCATAAGCGCCGTAATACATGCCGAAGATGATGATATGGGCGGTGTTGTACCACCAGATGCCAAATCCCCGCATAAAGCAGAAGACAATCCAGATGACATTGAATATTAGCGCACCGCGGATCATTCTGCGTGCATCTTTGTGACAGACTTTCATCAGAAAGCAAAACACCGCATAAAACACCAATATGAAATACACATACCATGAGAAGATGGCCATCGGCTCGCCATGTGAAAGACCATCCATTAAATCAGCGAAGCTGAATACCGTTCCTTCACAACAATATGCAAACCATAAAATGATGCTGTAAATCACAAATGGGACAAGCACGGGAAGAACCCTTCTTCTCAGATAATGCTTTTCATAATCCGGCTTTGACAGACAGCTTTTCATCAATCCATAACCGGAGTAAAAAAGAAAACAGGAGACACAGAATACCCCCGCAAACAGAAAATGACGGAAGATATAACCGCCGCGGGTACGCTGGGAAAGATGATGAAGAATGATGGCAATCGAAAACCACCCTTTCATGCACTGTCCGCACGCTTTGCTTAACCACGGTTTCTCATTTTCTTTCAAGGGAGTTATTTCTTTTCCCTGAAAGAACAGAAGACCGTAAAACAACCATGTCATCAGATCCAGAATCATATCCGTCTCCCTTTTTTTGATCTTATCAGAAGAATGTGCGGATGAACTGTCATATGCATACAAAGAAAGCGGCTTTCACCGCTTCCTTTTGATCAGTCGTCAAAATCGAGATAAGCGCCTTTCATCGGACTTGCGGCATGTTCCGCAAACAGTCTCAGAACGCCCTTTTTGTATTTTGAATGATGGGGGATGTAATTCTGTTTTCTTTCTTTCAGAATTTCATCCATCTCCTGTGCCGTTTTCCTCTCACCTTTCACACCGATGATGTTGAGCTTTCTTTCGGGAATATTGATTTCAATCAGATCCCCCTCTTCAACGAGTGCGATCGGTCCGCCGCTCATCGCTTCCGGTGAACAATGGCCGATCACCGGGCCGGTGGAAGCGCCGGAGAATCTTCCGTCCGTGATCAGGGCAATCGATCTGCCAAGTTCGGGATCGGAGCTGATCGCTTCGGAAGTGTAGAACATTTCCGGCATGCCGGAACCCTTCGGTCCTTCATAGCGGATGAACACGGCGTCGCCCGGATTCACCTTGTGATGCAGTACCGCATCAAGGCATTCCTCTTCGGAATCAAACGGTCTTGCGTTCAGGACCACATTGAACATTTCCTTCGGACATGCGGGATGCTTGATGACCGCGCCTTCGGGGGCCAGATTTCCCTTGAGCACAGCGATGGAGCCATCGCAGCCAAGCGCATTGTCATAAGGACGGATGATATCCTCCTTCGTCAGTGACAGTCCGTATTTCTCATTGAATCTGTCCAGCCATTTCTGACACTTCTCATAGAAACCGTTCTGTTTCAGTTCTTCCAGATTTTCACCGACCGTCTTTCCGGTGACGGTCATGGCGTCAAGATGAAGATGATCCCTGATCTCCTCCATGATGGCAGGCACACCGCCCGCATAATAGAAGACTTCCGCCGGCCATTTTCCGGTCGGTCTCAGATCGAGAAGATATCTTGCGCCGCGGTGCAGTCTGTCAAAGGTATCCCCGTCAATCTCAATACCCAGCTCATGGGCAAGGGCCGGCATATGCAGCAATGAATTGGTGGAGCCAGAAATTGCCGCATGGACAAGAATCGCATTTTCGAAGCTTTCCAGGGTCACGATATCCGAAGGCTTTGTGCCCTCATATGCCAGCTCGACGGCACGCTTTCCCGCCCTGTATGCATAATCCGTCAGATCGGGACTGTCGGCAGGAAGCAGGGAAGATCCCGGCAGTGAGAGGCCGAGCGCTTCGGCCATGATCTGCATGGTTGAGGCAGTGCCGATGAATGAACATGCCCCGCATCCCGGGCAGGCATTGTGCTTTGCCCAGTCCAGGCGCTCCTTTGAGATTTCACCGCGCTCATATCTTGCGCTGTAATAGCCGAGTTCATTGAGGGTGAGCAGTTCCGGACCCGCACACATGGTGCCCCCGGTCACAACTACCGAAGGAATATTCACCCGGGCCAGACCGATCAGGTTGCCTGGCATTCCCTTGTCACAGCTGGCAATGAACACACCCGCATCAAACGGGGTCGCATTTGCCTGGATTTCAATCATATTGGCAATCATTTCACGGCTGGCCAGTGAATAGTTGATGCCGTCTGTTCCCTGGCTTTCACCGTCGCACATATCCGTGCAGAAATATCTGGCACCATGTCCGCCCGCATCTTTCACACCCCTTCTGGCAGCTTCAACCAGCTTGTCAAGATGGCCGCTGCCGGGATGGGAATCACCGAATGTACTCTCAATGAAAACCTGGGGAAGTGATAATTCTTCCGGTTTCCAGCCTGTTCCGATTCTTAACGGATCCAGTTCAGGTGCCAGCTTTCTCATCTGCTGGCTTTTCAGTTCCTTTTCCATGATGTCTCCTTTTAATTTTTCCTGTTACCTATAATGGTACACGAAAGCATGAAAAACGGATTCCCGATTGACAGGAATCCATTTGAAATTACCGTTTCTCCTGAAGCCATCTGCTGACTTCTGATGAGATGTTGACTGTTTTTGTCTGTCTGACGCCGATCAGAGCGCAGAGTTTTTTTCTGAAGACTGGATTGGAGCTGCGCTCCGCACAATACTCTCCGACTCCGTGCACAAAATGTTCAACATCATAAGGCCTGCGGCTGCCTGAGCGGATCCGCGACAGGAATGACGGATCATAATTCAGATAGCCTGCCAGCTTATGATAATTGACATCCAGCTGCGACGTCAGCAGGTTGAAATTGTTCCGAATTGCTTCGAAATCATCCTTTTTGTCAGTTACCCTGAGCAGGTCTTCAACTGTTTTACGGTCAAGACCATCTGCCTGGAGTTTTTCAGCCAGATTGACAATGCCGTCAATCAGCTGCGCGAGTGATCTCCCTTCATTCCTTGGCAGACGCTGGGAATTGCAGTATCTGGAAATGGAAGCCCTGGACAGGCCGGTCTCATCCGCCAGATCTTTTCTTGAGCATCCCAGACGATTCAGGATGCCGCAGAGGTTGTTACCAAAATCCGTATTGTAATGCATTAACTGTATTATGGCATTGACGATTCAGTTCATAAATCAATTACCATTTTTGTCATTGACAGCATTGGAATTTTGATTACAGCATGTTATTTATCTTGACTGTATTTTGAACGAATTTCAGATTTGTACAATTTTTAAACGCCAGCGGATGCACCTGCAGATCTGAAGGCACATGAACCTCCTCAAGCCCATGACAGTCCAGAAATGCGTTCGACATGATCTTCAACTGATCCGCAAGAAAGGTGATCTTTTTCAGACTGTGACATTCCTTGAAACAAAACGGCGGAATGATTGTCACATGTTCGGGAATGACCAGTTCCTCAAAGGAGGATCTGACAAAGGCATATTGCCAGAATGTATGCAATGAGGACGGAAGAGCGATGTGTTTCAAAGATGTGCAGCCGTCAAAGACAAAACCGCCGATGTCAGTGAGGGTATCCGGAAGGATCACCTCCTCGATTTCGGTATGGTTCTTGAAAATATCATCCATCAATACGGATACCGCACATCCGTAGTAAGACGAAGGAACTTCAACCCGTTTTTCATCGCCTTTGTAAAACTGCACCATATAGGTTTCATTGTCCGCGTGTTTGTACCAGAAATCATGCATTAACTTTTTCGTTATCCTCCTCGATCATCATATTGACCAGTTCGCCGACAGCGCCAAGAACCTGCGGATCGGCTGTCACATTCCGGATAAACAGATAATAACTGTTCTGTATGAATGTTTCCGGGGCATTGGCAAAAACATACTCCCCGTTTTCGTTGACAGGCTTCACAATACCTCTTTTCAGAAGGGACTCAATCCTCTCCTGCGGCTGTTCAAATCCGAGAAAATTAACGTTGGCATTATTCTCAAAGCGTTTGATCTGAATGCTGTGGCCGTTTTTCAGCTTCCAGCTTGACTGCTTTTTCGTTTCCGCGGTCTTTTCAAAGTTTTTCTCACGGACATATTCACACAGCAGCGAATAGATTTCGTCAAGCTGTTGTTTCTTTGTTCCGCTGTTGACAGCCTCCGCAAATGTGCTTTTCATAAGCGTTGCACTCAGCTGGGAATAATACGGGAAAATGTCTTTCAGTATGGCGGCGGTATCCTTCAGTCCGTCATTTTTCATCAGTTCTTCATAGCCGCTGTTTTCAATTACTGAGGCAGCCGGACTTTTCCGCATGATATTGCCGAGGGCTTCGACAAGCCGGCTGAATTCATCCTCATTCTGCATCTGAAGAAGAATCAGTGCGAAGAGGCCGCTGTGATCCCAATGCCAGTAACTTTTCCGGCTTGACAATTTAAATGTTTTAGCAGGGTGCTCCAGTTAACCTGGGGCATCCTTTTTTTACACTTTTTTCTCTGCAG
>CACWLH010000030.1 GCA_902761625.1 uncultured Erysipelotrichaceae bacterium | reverse complement strand
CGTGAGCGCAAACAGGACAAGAAACTCAAATACTATCTGAAACACGCCGCCAAAAAGGGTGTCAGAGTGATGCGCATGAAGGCGGAAGGCTGCGAACTGTTCGCCAGACTGGAAGAAAAGACATCCAGCCGCAAGAACATCGCTTTGCGCAGCAAGGAATATTTCGAAAACCTGATGAAGGTTTACGGTGATGAAGCCAACATCTCGATCGCTTACATCAATATTGATGAATCGCTGAAACAGGAAAATGAAAAACTGGCAAAGCTGAATCAGCAGATCGAAAATCCTCAATACAAAGAGGCGAAGAAGGCGGAGGTCAGAGAACAGATCACAAGCTGTGAAAAGTCCATTGAAGTGCTGAAGGAGATGCAGCAGAAATACGGCACAACCGCATATATCTCCGGTGCGCTGATCATCCGCTCGGGCAGCTATTCAGAACTTCTGTACGCCGGCATGGATGAGGAGCTCGGAATCTACAGATCCAACAACTCCTTCCAGGATGCGGTGGACTGGGCAAAGGAAAACGGCTGCCGCTATTGCAATCTGGGCGGCGTGGAAGGAACCCTTGACGACTCCCTGACCGGTTATAAAAAGGTCTACGGACCCGACTTTGAATCATATATCGGTGAATTCGATCTGCCTTTGATCAGACCCGCATATTATGCGGCTGAAAAGCTGATCCCGGCAGCCAGGAAATTACATACGATTCTTGCGAAGAGAAAGCAATAACACACCCGCGGCCACACAAGGCTGACACAACGACCAAGATACACAACGCCCAATGACACGGGACCTGCTGAGGCAGGAAAGGCGGTGTGCGGAAACATCCGATTGGACAGTAATTGCAAAAAAGGCGGTGTATGAGCACTGCCGGAAATGGTACAAAACAGGTGACCATATGAAAAAAAGCTGGAGAGAACTCTTTAAACAGAACTACAGGACAGTATTCAGAAATATAATGATCTATTATGCGGTTCTTGTTTATTGGGAAATCCTGCTTTTTTTGCAGGTCCATTCGTCAATGAGCGGCCTGGATATATGGAACTTTCTGTTCCTGTTTCCCATTGCGGTACTGATTGCCTCAATGACAGGATGGCTTTCCCGATATAAAAAGCTGAACATCCTGATTGAAACCATTGTTCTGTTTGTGATTTCAATCTTTTATATCGCTGAACTGATCTATTTTAAAAGCTTCGGCTCTCTGTTTTCGGCATCGATGATCGGCGTCGGCACGGATGCATTGGCGAATTTCTGGTGGAATGTCAGTGCGACATTGCGGGAAAATCTGTCATTGATCGTCATGATCGAACTGCCGGTTGTGATCCGTCTGCTGACAGTGCTCAGAAACGGTCTGAAACATTATGATCCCGTTCTGCATCCGGTGATCTTTGCGGCCGCCACGGCGGTATGGGGACTGGTCGTATTGGCATTGCCGTTGGCCGGAAAAGCGGATTATACGGTTTACGGGGCATATCACAGCCGCTATATTGACACGGATACCGCCTCGGTGAAACTGGGTGCGCTGCCCAACTTTCTGGTCGAGCTCAAAGGCGCTGTTCTGGGAATTGAATCCGGTTCAGGCTTAAGCACAAATGAAACAGCTGATTACAGTGATGCCAGACCGGTGGAAACCGAAGAAGTGAAGTATAACCAATATCCCGGTCTTGATTTTGAACAGCTTGCAAAACTAAGCACGGATGAGAAGACAACAGAATTGTGCAGCTATCTGAGCACGGTGAAACCGAGCGCGCAGAATGAATACACAGGACTGTTCGACGGATACAATCTGATTTATATCTGTGCGGAATCGTTCTCTTCCATGGCAATTGATGAAACTGTCACACCGACATTGTATAAAATGGCAAACAGCGGAATCGTGCTCAATAACTTCTATAACTCGTTCAGAAATACGACCACCAACGGTGAATATGCATTTTTGACAGGTCTCTGGCCGGATGTGGCCAGACAGAATACAAACAAAGGCGTTACCAGCGGCACGATGGGCCAGTCGATTGAAAAAGACATGTCCACCGCACTGGGAAATGTTTTTGGCGCAAGTGAGAAAATCCAGGCGCGGGCCTATCACAATTACCTCGGCTATTATTACGGAAGAAATGAAACACTTCCGAATATGGGCTTCACATGCAAATTCATGAATGAAGGTATGTCATTCACGACCGCATGGCCCTCATCCGATCTTGAAATGATGGAACAGTCGGTGGATGACTATATCGGCGATGAGCAGTTCATGACGTATTATATGACCTTCTCAGGCCATGGCAACTACACCACCGAAAACCTCATCGTCGCCCGCAATATCGAGGAAGTCAGCGCGCTTGTGGATGAGGATATTCCCTATAATGCGCTTGGCTATCTTTCCGCCAATTATGAGCTGGAAAAGGCGATGACATATCTGCTGCAGCGGCTTGAGGAAGCCGGCAAGCTGGACCGGACTGTGATTGTGCTGGCGGGTGACCATTATCCGTACTATCTGAGCGATGAGTCTTACGAATATCTCAGAGGAGAGCCGGTCGATGAGGATTTTGAAAGCTACAGATCAACCTGCATCATTTACAATGCGGGACTTGGCAAACCCATCGAAGTGAATACGCCCTGCAGCAACGTTGATATTCTGCCGACCGTGCTGAACCTGATGAATATTCAATATGATTCAAGACTCTATGCCGGCATGGACATCTTCAGCGACGGTCTTCACCTCGCAGAGCTTTATAACAAATCCTTCATCACGAAATATCTGAAGTACAACTTCGCCACCGGCGAGGCAATCTGGCTGGAAGGCTCGGAAACGCTCAGCGATGAATACCGTGAAAAACATCTGAATGAAATGCTTGCCGAGGCAAAGAACCGCTACGCCCTGTCCATTGAAATTGAAGAAACGGACTTCTTCCGCTTCCTGTTTGAACATTATGAAGTCCATCATGAGAATCCCAGGGCATCCGGAGTGATTCAGGAATGAGTGCTGATCCGGCTGATTATTATAAGCTTATGAAAAAACACAAGGTCTCCGCCGGAGACCTTTTCTGTTATCATGAATATATGGTATATCCACTTCACATCAAAAGATCAACGGAGAATTAAAAATGGACAATCATATTTATGTGACCGGACACCGCCATCCCGATTCGGATGCGATCTGTTCCGCATTATCTTATGCAAATCTTCTCAACCGCACAGGCAGGCCGGCAATTGCCTGCCGCCAGGGACCTCTGAATGAAGAAACGAAATTCATTCTCAAGCGCTTCGGCCTGGAGAATCCGCTGCTGCTGACGGATGCGAGAATCCAGCTCAAGGATATGGATCTTGACCAGCCGGCGATTATCCACACTTCTGAAACCGTTCATCATGCCTGGCATGTGATGCTTGAAAAGCAGAACAGAATGCTGTTTGTGATGGATGATGATGACAATCTGGTCGGCATCTGCACAACCAGCGACCTTTCAAGAGTGCGCACAAAGCCGGAACTTGAACTGGTATCGCTGCTTTCCACCGCGACGCTTGACAACATCGCCCGCACGATCGGCGGAAGTGTGCTGATCAGACCTGAAAAATTCTCACACAACGGCGTGATTCATATCATCACCCTCGATGAGACGGATTCCCAGCGTTTCAGTCTTGCAGGGGGAACGATCATCATGTCAAGCGGTGAGGAAAAACAGATGCAGATGATGGACCGCGATATCAAGCTGATGATCATCACCTGCGCGGTCAGAGTTTCGGATCAGGTGATCGAGACTGCCAAAAAGAAGGGGATCGCCATCATTGTCACCCCCAATGACACCATGCATACAGCCCGCACAATCACTGAGAGCTATTCGGTGGATCAGGTCATGACAACTCATATGATGACCTTCCAGGAGACGGAATATATCGATGATGTGACCGCGAAGATGTTCAACTCCAGAGTCAGATCCTTCCCGGTTCTCAATGCGGAAGGAAAGATCATCGGTGCCATTGCCAGATATCATACAAGAAACTATCAGAAAAGAAAGATCGCTCTGACCGACCACAGCGCCGTGAATCAGTCGATCGGCCATCTCGATGCGGCTCAGATTGTCGCCATTGTCGACCATCATCACATCGGCAATGTGACCACCGATCTGCCGATTGAATACCGCAATCACAGATGCGGATGCACATGCACGATTGTCACCAAGCTGTTCAAAGAGGCAGGCCTTGAGCCCGAGCCGCAGATTGCCGGCATCATGATGAGCGCCATCATTTCCGACACTCTGAATTTCAAATCCGCCACGACAACCCAGGAAGACAAGGATACCGTCGCTTATCTTGCGAAAATCGCCGGAATTGATGATGTGCCTGCATATGCCAGAGAAATGCTCGGCGCTTCGGTCGCACTCCGCGATTCCACGCCGCATGAGATTCTCAACCGCGACCTCAAGAATTATGAGATCGGCAAATACAAATTCGCGATCGGCCAGACCAACTACGGCCATATCGAGGAAGTGCAGAGAATCCTGCCGGAATTCAAGGCAAACATGGAAAAGGAACAGTCCGAAAACAAGCTGGATCTGCTGGTCATGCTGTTCACGGATGTGATGGGCGAAGGCTCTCAGTTCATCTTCTACGGACCGCTTTCCGGTATCATGAGTGAAGTCATTGAAACCGTCTTTGACGAGCATTCCGGATTTGACCCGAAGATCATTTCCCGCAAGCAGCAGATGATGCCGAAACTTTCCGAAATCATCAAACGTCTCTGATCATGATCTGAAGTCTGCACAATGCGGAAAAATATCACCTGAAATCAGCGCCGGCTGCCTGAAACAATGCAGCGGCGCTTTTTTCAGCTTCATCCTTAAGGAACGATTTTGTGCTGAATTTGATATGATTGTAGTTATGAAGAACATGAATATTGAGGATTATCTCCTGTGGAGAGGAGACTATACATTTGCCCAGGAACCGTTCAATCCGATTGACGCGGTTGTTTTTGCCGAGCTTGCCTATGTCAACTTCGCACCGGCGGGTCTTCTGGATTACGGTCAGAAGACCATGTCGCTCAATGAGGCCGGTAAAAAAATTATGGAGCTTGACGCCTATGAGCTGAAAACACTGTATGGCGGTGAGGAGGATTTCTTCCGTCTGGCCTATGAGTCAAAGCGCTTCGGCAGTGTGCTCATCCGCCATTACACGGAAATTTTTGATGCGGAAAACAACACGCAGTTTTCAGCTGTCCACTTCCAGTACGGCGCCCGCAATGCCTTTATCGGCTTCCGCGGAACCGATGCGTCGATTGTCGGCTGGAAAGAGGATTTCATGATTGCCTTCACCCTGACCAAGTCGCAGGAATTCGCAAAAGATTATCTCAATGCAACACTTCAGGAAGGCATGCACTATATCATCGGCGGACATTCCAAGGGCGGCAATCTTGCCATGTACGCAATCGCCAACCTGGATCCGGTAAAACGAAGCTGGATCGATCATCTGTATGTGCTTGATTCGCCGGGCTTTGCGCCGGATGTGTTTGATTATGAAAAGCTGCAGCCGCTCTATGCCATGACCACCCGGATCATGCCCGAATTTGCGATTATTTCGAAAATTTATGAAATTGATTTCCCTGACACCGTCATTGTCGAATCCGCCGGAGTGGCCACCCAGCAGCACGATGTCATCACATGGCAGCTTTACGGACCGCGTTTCCGTGTGGCCGAGAAAAACAGCGCCGTTTCAAAGGCGGTCATGGATGTGGTGATGAGATGGGTGAAGAATGAAAGCATTGAAGAGCGGAAACTGTTTGTCAATGAAATGTTCAATGCGCTCACAGCAGGCGGCGCAACTGATATCACAAAAGTGACCGGCAAAGGCATTTTCAAAGTGCTGGAGGCCTTCTCCAAAACCTCACCGCAGGCCAAGGATGTCGCCATGGATCTTGCCCGTGCTCTGATTGCGCCAAACGAAATGGAAAGAAGGGAAGAAGATGCTTGATGTCTGTCTGCTTGGCACCGGCGGAACGGTTCCGCTTCCCGGCCGCTGGCTCACATCTCTTTATCTGAACTGCGCAGGCAGCGCGGTTTTGATTGACTGCGGAGAGGGAACACAGATTGCCCTGCATCAGCAGCGCCTTTCATGCAAGCACATCGATGCCATCCTATTCACCCATTACCACGCTGATCATACGGCCGGTCTGCCGGGAATCCTGCTGACCATGGCCAAAAGCGACCGGACGGATCCGATCACGATCATCGGTCCCAAAGGACTGGGGGAAGTGCTCAAGGGTGTGATGATGATTGCCCGCTATGTTCCTTTTGAAATCCGCTATATGGAATTTGAGTCAAAAGAGGAACAGTTTGAAGTGGGCCCGATGCATTTCACGGCCTTTGCCCTGAAACATTCGGTCACATGCTATGGCTTTGAAGTCAGAGTGAACCGCACCAGACGCTTTGATCCGCTCAAGGCACAGCAGAATGATGTTCCCAAACGTCTCTGGGGTATCCTGCAGAAGGGACAGACCGTCGAATATGAAGGACGCACACTGACTCCTGAAATGGTGCTTGGTGATGAAAGAAAAGGGCTGAAGCTGGTCTATGCGACTGACACAAGACCGTGCGAAGCCATCCGTGAACATGCGCAGGATGCGGATCTGTTTATCGGTGAGGGCATGTACGGCGATGAGGATGGCAGTGAAAAAGCCCGCCACAACAAGCATATGACCATGCAGGAATCCGCTCAGATTGCAAAGGATGCCAATGTCAAGGAGCACTGGTTCACCCATTATTCTCCTTCCGTGCGCGATCCGTTTGAATATGAGGAAGAGATTCATGCCATCTGTGCACGCACCGTGATTGCCATAGACGGACAGCGTGCTGATCTTGCTTTTGAACATGAGGAGACAAAGGAGGACTGATCATGATCCATGCGGTAGTCAACCCGGCCGGCGCCGGCGGAAAAACCATGAGGACATGGCTGCAGGCGGAACAGATTCTTCATGAAAAACATGCGGATTACGATGTTCACTTCTCCAGTCTCAACCGCAATATCAACGACATTGTCAGCGATCTGAGCGACAATGATGAAGAGACGGTCATCCTTCTGTTTGGCGGGGATGGAACCATGAACCTTGCGGTCAATGCGGTCAGGGATTTTGAAAAGACCCGGATCGGCTTTGTGCCGTGCGGCTCGGGCAATGATCTGGCCAAGGCATTGAAAATCCCGAAGGATGTGAGCACATGCATTGAATGTGTTATGAAAGATGAGATTGTGCGGCAGATGGATGTCGGAGAGCTCATCATGCACAATCATTATGATGAAACAGGCAGGCTCATTTCCTCTGAAGATCAGTCCCGTTATTTCAATATCAGCTCCGGCATGGGCTTTGATGCGGAAATCTGCGCATATGTCGAAGCGGCGGGTATGAAGAAAGTCCTCAACAAGGTCCATCTTGGCAAAATGAGCTATATCACCGCAGCGCTCAAAGTCATCTTTGAATCAAAGCGCGCACAGTGTGAAATGATCATCGACGGCAAAGAGAACGTCCGCTATGATGAACTGATGTTTACGGCTGCCATGAACAATGCCTATGAGGGCGGCGGCTTCATGTTCGGCCCGGGTGCCGATCCCTGTGACGGGGTGTTTGATCTCTGTGCGGCGGATCATTTATCCAAATTCGATTTCTTCCGGATGTTTCCGTATGCCTATACCGGTTCGCATCTGAAATTTGCCGGCGTCTATATGCACCGCGCAAAAGATGTCAGATGCAAAACAGACCGTCCGCTCTGGATTCATACCGACGGAGAGGTGCTTGGCCTTTCGTCGGATATCACGCTTCGAATTTCAGACCATAAACTGAGGATGATCATATGAGAATACGCGACCGTATATTGATTGGCGAAGGAACGATCGGCACGAACAATCTGATCACGGATGTGCCCGGTGTGCGCGTGGGCCATTGCACACTGGATGAAGGAAACATTCATACCGGCGTCACGGTCGTGATGCCATGTGAGAATGTATATGAAACAAAGCCCCTGGCCGCTGTTCATGTGATCAACGGATTCGGCAAAAGCGCCGGCCTGATGCAGGTTGAGGAGCTTGGCTGCATTGAATCGCCCATCGCTCTGACCAACACCCTGAGTGTTCATGCGGCGCTGGAAGGACTGACAAGATATACCATTGCCAATCATCCCGATATGAAAACATTCAATCCGGTTGCCGGAGAAACCAATGATTCGCAGATCAATGACATCCGTGCGCTTGCCGTAAAGGATCATCATGTTCTGAAAGCCATTGAAAATGCATCAGAAGTATTTGAGCTGGGCAATACCGGAGCAGGACGGGGAACCATCTGTTTCGGGCTCAAAGGCGGCATCGGTTCTGCCTCAAGAGTGATGAAGATTGACGGAAAAAAATATACGCTCGGTGTGCTTGTGCAGTCCAATTTCGGACTGATGAAAGACTTCTGCATCAATGGTGAACCGCTTGGCAGACGGATTGATGAACAGCTCAAAAGCGAAGCGCATGATGAGAAAGGCTCCGTTATGATCATCATCGCCACTGATCTGCCCGTGGATCAAAGACAGCTCAAACGCATCCTGAGAAGGGCGGAAACAGGTCTGATCCGGCTTGGATCAAAGCTGGGACATGGCAGCGGGGATGTGGTGATCGGCTTTACAGCCGCCAATCATTGCGGATTCAAAGCAGGCACAAACAACTTTGAAATCCTGCGTGAGGATCTGCTGAACATCCCGTTCAGAATGATCGGGGAAGCCGTGGAAGAGGCGGTGCTGGATTCCATGTACTGTGCGTCCTCAATGAAAACCCTGAATGGCAAAACTGTGCACAGCCTGAATGAATATCTTTAAGAAGAGCCGCACCGGCTCTTTTCTTTCGGTGCGCCTGTACCGGAAACAAATATGCATGTTGTATAATTAAGAGGTATGAAAAGACTTGTGACAGGCATCGTCGCGCATGTCGATGCCGGAAAAACCACATGCATTGAAAGCATGTTATATACCGCCGGAAGCATCCGTAAACTGGGCAGGGTGGACCATAAGGACGCCTTTCTGGATTACGATGCGCAGGAAAGAGACCGCGGCATCACGATTTATTCCAAGGAGGCATCCTTCACCTGGAAGGATACCGAGATTTTCGTGATTGACACGCCGGGCCATGTCGATTTTTCAGCGGAGATGGAACGGGCGCTTCAGGTGCTCGATCTTGCCGTGATCATGATCAACGGTCAGGATGGCGTGCAGAGCCATACCGAAACCATCTGGAAGTGCTTAGAACATTACAATGTGCCGGCATTGATCTTTGTGAACAAGATGGATATCTCCCATCATACGAAGGAAGAGCTGCTTGCCGATCTTCAGAAGAAGTGTTCCCCGGAATGCTTTGTCTGGAATGATGAAAGCAGCTGTGAACAGCTGGCGACCATCGATGAGGAAATGCTGGAACAATATCTTGAAAGCGGCACAGTTCCCATGGATATGATCCGCCATGCGGTTTCATGCCGGAAGTGTTTCCCGGTATTGTTTGGCTCCGCCCTCAAGGTGGACGGCATCAAAGAGCTGCTCGATGCCATCGATGCCTATGCCGTTGAAAGAACTTATCCGGAAGAATTCGGCGCCCGCGTATACAAGATTTCCGCAGATGAAAACAATGCCCGCCTGACCCATATGCGCATCACCGGCGGCACTCTCAAAGCAAAGCAGAATGTCACTGAAGATGAAAAAGCGGATCAGATCCGCATCTATTCCGGTCAGGGCTACCGGATGGTCGACACTGCGCAAGCCGGCATGATCGTCACCGTCAAGGGCTTTGAACATATCGAGGCGGGACAGGGACTCGGCTTTGAAGAGGACAGTGAAAAACCGCTGCTTGATCCGTATATGGAATATGAGCTGTTACTGCCGGAAGGGGCGGACGCTCTGATGATGGCGGAAACAGTCCGAAGACTGGCTGATGAGGATCCCCAGCTTCATATCACTTCCGAAACACAGAGCGGAAAGATCCGCCTTTCCATCATGGGTGAAATGCAGATGGAAGTGCTGGAAAAACGCATCTTTGAGCTTTCCGGCCTGCATGTCGGCTTTTCCGCCGGCGGCATCATCTTCAAGGAAACAATTCTTGAGGAAACCGAAGGCGCCGGTCATTTTGAACCGTTACGCCATTATGCCGAAGTTCATGTGCGGCTGGAACCGCTGGAACGGGGCAGCGGGATTGAAGTGGTCAGTGAATGCTCGACCGATGTGCTTTCCGCCTCATGGCAGCGCAATATTCTTTCGATTCTGGAACGCAGCCGACACCGCGGTGTATTGACCGGCTCATTGCTGGATGATGTGCGGATTGTTCTGACTGCCGGCAAAGGCCATATCAAGCATACCGAGGGCGGCGACTTCAGACAGGCAGCCCGCAGAGCGGTCAGACAGGCGCTGATGAAAACGGAATGCGTATTGCTTGAGCCTTACTGTTCATTCACATTGAGTCTGCCTTCATCGGTGCTCTCACGTGCGCTTTATGATCTGGACCTGCGCAAGGCAAGCGTTGAAATCACTGATCAGAATGATGAGACGATGGTGATCAGCGGCAGAGGGCCGTTACGCACATTGAACAATTATCAGATGGAAGTCAATGCGTATACCAGAGGCAAAGGCAAATGGAGCGCGGTGAGTGATGGCTATGATGTATGTCTGAGCCAGGATGAAATCGTGGCTCAAAGCGGCTATGATCCCGAGGCGGATCTGAGAAATCCATGCGGTTCGGTATTCTGTGCCCATGGCTCAGGCTATTATGTGCCCTGGGACAAGGCGGACGAGCTCATGCATGTGCAGCCGGTGCGCGAACGTGTTTCCACTTACCGCAGGGTTTCCGCATACAAGGTTCAGGAAGATGATCTGATGGATGTGCTCAAGCGCGCCTCCGGAAACAACCGCAATGAATCCAAACGCGACATGCGCAAACCGGTCAAGAAAACCGATGAGGAAACCAAGCCGAAGAAACCGGTGATGAAGAAAAAGTCTCCTCCGTGTCTGATTGTCGACGGATACAATATGATCTATTCTTGGCAGGAATACCATGATCTGGCGGATCAGGATATCACCACCGCAAGAGAAATGCTCATCGATGAACTGATGGCTTACCAGGCCTATCTGAAATGGCATATGATCATCGTCTTTGACGGCTACCGTGTGCAGGACAACTACGGTACCCGGCAGAAAATGCATGATGTCGAGATTGTATACACCCGCACCAATGAGACCGCCGATGAATATATCGAACGGATCACACGGGAACTCAGAGATACTTATGAAATGACCGTGGCATCCTCTGACGGCCTCATCCAGAACGCAATCTTCGCCCATGGCGCACTGCGCATGAGCGCAAGAGAGCTTCAAAGCAGAATGGAACTGCTGAAAAAACAATTTGTTTAAGGAGGTCCTCCTATGGCAGAAGAAAAGCCGAAACGCAAACCGATCCATGTACGCTGGTATCTGCGTCTTGGCATTGTGATCGGCGCCGCTCTGTTTGTCTTTTTCGGACTTTCAAAACTGACTCACTGGGATTTCTCCATGCCGGACCATATCAGTGCGCCGGATGATGTGATGGGATACAAGGACAGTGAGATCACGGAAATGATCGCCGGCGAAAACCGCGAGCTGAAACAGCTGATTGTCTATGAACAGGATATTGAAGCCTCCATGGATATCACCGACATGTTTCTGGATATCGACTGGTTCCGCAAGAAGCAGACGGTTCATCTGACTGCCACCGCGGAATACATCGTCGATCTTTCCAAGATCACCGACAAGGATATCACTGTAGACAGAAATGACCGCAGGATCACAATTGTCATTCCAAGAGCGGAATTGAAAAACGTGAACATCGATTATTCCAAAACCACCTTCGATGACATTGAGCGCAACATCTTCGGCTGGGGTGACATCAAACTGACTCCCGAGCAGCAGAATGAAGTGGAAAAGGATCTTCATGACGCTCTTCTGGCGGAGGCTTCCGAAACACCGTATCTGGTTTCCGCGGATATGGCGGGCATGCGCCAGGTGGAATCCATTTACAAAAAAGTACTGTCCAATCTGAAAAACGGCGTGGAAGTCGTCGTTGTGCTGGATATGGATATAGCGGACTGAAAGCGCGGAGTGAAACGCGCTTTTTGTCTGCGGTTTCATATGAAAATGATATTTGTAATACTGAATAAATAATGATTAAATGACGTAGAGGAAAGAGGAGGAACCCATAATGATTTACAGAGATTTTCAGAATGAGAAGCTTTCAGCACTCGGTTTCGGCGCAATGCGTCTGCCTGTGATTGACGGCAATGACCGGGACATTGATGAGGCAAAGACACAGGAAATGGTTGAGCGCGCATATGAAGCAGGCATCAATTATTTCGATACAGCCTGGGGTTATCATGGCGGCAATTCAGAAACAGTCCTCGGTAAATGCCTGGCAAAGTTTCCGCGTGAGAGTTTCAATATCGCAACCAAGTTCCCCGGATATGATCTCAATAACATGCCCAAAGTGAAGGAGATCTTTGAACAGCAGCTTGAAAAGACAGGAATGGAATACTTCGATTTCTATCTTTTCCATAATGTGTGCGAGATGAACATCGATGCATATCTCAATCCGGAATACGGAATCTTTGATTATCTGATGGCTCAGAAAAAGGCCGGAAAGATCAGACATCTCGGCTTCTCATGCCATGGAAATTATGATGTGCTGAAGAGATTCCTGGACGCATATGGCGAACATATGGAATTCTGCCAGCTGCAGCTGAACTATCTTGACTGGACATTCCAGGGTGGAAAGGAAAAAGTCGATCTTCTGAATCAGATGAATATTCCTGTATGGGTCATGGAGCCTTTAAGAGGCGGCAAGCTTGCCCATCTGAGCGAAGCAGATGAAAAGATTCTCAGGCAACTGAGACCGGATGAGGACCCCGCCGCATGGGCATTCCGCTTCCTGCAGTCACAGAAGGGAATCACAATGATTCTTTCCGGTATGTCGGAACAAGACCAGCTTGAAAAGAATCTGAAGACATTTGCCGAAGACAGAAAGCTGAATGAAACCGAAATGAAGGCAATTGAGGATCTTGCCGAAAGAATGTTAAGTGTCAACACAGTACCGTGCACGGCATGCCACTATTGTGTTACACACTGCCCGATGGGACTGGATATTCCCCATCTGATCTCTCTTTACAACGAGCATGTTTACACAGGCGGCGGATTCATCGCACCGATGGCACTCAGTGCGCTTGATGATGATAAAAAACCGCAGGCATGTCTGCATTGCCGCAGCTGCGAGGCAGTATGTCCTCAGCAGATCAGAATTTCAGAAATCATGTCTGATTTCGCAGAAAGAATCTGAACCGATTGATCAGGATCCGGAAATGGCCGGGTCCTTTTTTATTTTATCCGAACCTTTGATAAATCCGAACCTTTTCTCATATTTGGCTTAAACACTGGGTCTTATGAATGAAAAGGTTCGGATTTTATTTTCGCTATGATAATCATTGACCAAGTCAAAAAAGGAGGAAAACATAATGGCCAATGAAACTTCAAAAATAAAGCCAGGTGGATCTATTCGCAGCAATTATTCAAAACTCAATCAGCCATACAGATCAATCGTCAATTATTTTATGGTACAGCATTGTAATGAGCATTTGTCATTTCAATCAATTCTAAAGATGACAACCATGGCCTGCTCATTTTTTGTTTATCTTCATAATAGAACTTATGAGTTATTAGAAGATGTGTCTGAAGAAGATGTAATCAATATTGTGGAGATATCAGTTCTGCTTGGCCATGAGCAGTTGGCAACAACGATGAAATACCTTGATATCAGCACTGAAGATCAGATGAAAGGGCTGGCTACTATGGATGATGAAAACACCACATCAGTAAGCAGAAAATGGAAAAAAGCTGATGGCAGTTTGAAGTCTTTACTTAAGCGCTAGAGGAGAAATAAAATCCGAACCTTTTGATCTTTATTTGACAGCGTTTAAGCCAAATAGGGTTAAAAGTTCGGATTTATTAAAGGTTCGGATAAAGAAGAAAATCCGAACGTTCGGATTTTTTATTGAAAAACTGCAGGATTGCGCTGCGGAAACAGATCGGCCAAAACAGTTTACCTTTGCTATAATGAGAGTACCGAAAGAAAAGGACCAGAAAATTATGTTTGTCATGCCCGAATACCGGAATCCGGATTTCAGCGCGTCTGTTTTTTGTGACGCACCCGATGTGAAAATGGAGAAGTGCGTAAAAGACGGCGTTGTGCCGGAGTATTTTCACTCCACATCAATTTATCCAGAATATTTCAAAATCGACGGCGAATGGCTGCTGGCGGAAGAAAGCCGCATGGACAGCTGTGTGGTTTACCGTCCTCTCGAAAAGAAGCTCGAAGTCATTGAGCAGAGAAATGTCAAAGCAGGGGATCTTGTGATTCTCGGCCGCTCGGAGCGATGCGAGGAAGGCATTTATCTTCATGTGAACGGCTTTGATGAGGACAGCGGCGAAATCGATGATCAGTTCAAATTCAGAGCCAACCGCTCGCGTGAGACCGCCTTTGCCAGAGATTATGAAACCCTCTATGAACTGTTCCGCTATGAAAAGGAACACGGCAAGATCGTCTTTGTCATGGGACCTGCATGTTCGTTTGACTATGATTCCAGAAAAGCGATGCAGTCCCTGACTGAAAAAGGCTATGTGCATGGCCTTCTGGCAGGAAACGCCTTGGCGACACATGATCTGGAAGCGGGATTGCTCGGCACCTCGCTTGGTCAGGATATCTATACCCAGAAGTCACAGCCCAACGGTCATTACAATCATCTCGATGTGCTCAACCGGGTCAGAAGATGCGGATCCATTCCGAAGTTTATCGAGGAATATAAAATCGACAACGGCATCATTTACGGACTTGTGAAAAACAACATTCCGTTTGTGCTGACCTCTTCAATCCGTGATGACGGTCCGCTGCCTGAAGTGATTGCGGATGCCTATCAGGGACAGAGCGCCATGCGCAATATGTTAAGAGATGCGACCACGGTGGTATGTCTTGCCACCCAGCTGCATTCCATCGCCTCCGGCAATATGATCCCCTCATTCCGCGTGGTTGACGGGGTTGTGCGTCCGGTCTTCTTCTACTGCGTCGATATTTCCGAATTTGTGACCAACAAGCTTCATGACCGCGGCTCGCTTGGCGCCGTCACACTGGTGACCAATGTGCAGGACTTTGTCTGCCTGCTTGACAAAGGTGTTCAATGAGTCAGGGAATCAAAGTCACATCCGAAATTGCACCGCTGAAAAAAGTGCTTCTGCACCGGCCCGGAAGGGAACTGCTCAATCTTGTGCCTGACCGGCTTGGTGAACTGTTATTTGATGATATTCCGTATCTGGAAGCGGCAAGGCGCGAACATGACGTCTTTGCACAGATGTTAAGAGACAATGGCGTCGAGGTTGTCTATCTCGAAGATCTGATGAGTGAGGTGCTTTCATTAAGACCGCGTCTGACGGATCAGTTTATTGATCAATGGCTTGAAGAAGGCGATATCCGCACGCCGAAATGGAGAAGAAAGCTCAAGCGCTATCTGCTCGAGAATTTCAAAGGCAAAGATCTCGTGCTCAAAACCATGGAGGGCATCACCCTCAAGGAGATGGGAGAGGTCAGAGCCTATTCGCTTGAGGACAGGATTGCCCCGGCGGATGATCTGGTCATTGATCCGATGCCCAACCTCTATTTCCAGCGCGATCCGTTTGCATCGGTGGGCAGCGATGCGGTGATTTCCAGCATGCACTTCAATGTGCGCAAGCGCGAAACCATCTATGCCGATTACATCCTGCGCTTCCATCCTGATTTTGCCGGCTTTGTAAAGGAACAGTACTCCCGTCAGGAACACGCCGCCATTGAAGGCGGAGACATTCTCAATCTTTCCGCTGACGTGCTTGCGGTGGGCATTTCCCAGAGGACATCCCCGGATGCCATCGAAACGCTTGCGGCGCAGCTGTTTGCGGATGAGCAGTGTCAGATCCGTACAGTGCTTGCCTTCAAGATTCCAAGCTCAAGGGCGTTCATGCATCTGGATACAGTATTCACCCAGATTGATCACGGGAAATATGTCGTTCATCCGCTCATTCTCGGACCGCTCAATGTGTTTGAGATCACTCCGGGCAAAGACGGCATCCATATCCGTGAGGCAAAGGGCTCACTTGAGGAAATCCTTGCGAAATACACCGGATATGATCACGTTGAGCTCATTCGCTGCGGTGGGGATGATGTGATCGCCTCCAGGCGTGAACAATGGAATGACGGCTCCAACACACTGGCGATCGCGCCGGGCAAAGTCATCGTCTATGACCGCAACAGCGTGACCAATGAAATTTTGAAAAATAAGGGAATCGAGGTACTGGAAATGCCGAGCTCCGAGCTTTCCCGCGGACGGGGAGGCCCCCGCTGCATGTCCATGCCTCTGATCAGAGAATAGGAGAAAACATATGGGAATCAGTCTCAGCGGAAGAAGCTTTCTCACGCTTCTTGACTTCACACCGGAAGAAATCCGTTATCTTTTAGGCCTGGCGGAAGAATTCAAACGCATGAAGAGAACCGGCACGCCGCACGAATACCTCAGAGGCAAGCAGATCGTTCTGCTGTTTGAAAAGACTTCAACCAGAACAAGATGTTCCTTCGAAGTGGCGGGAAGAGATCTCGGCATGGGCGTGACATTCCTCGATCCGGGCAGCTCCCAGATGGGCAAAAAGGAATCGCTCGCCGATACCGCCAAGGTATTGGGAAGAATGTTTGACGGCATTGAATACCGCGGCTACAAGCAGTCGGTTGTCGAGGATCTCGCGAAGTATTCGGGTGTTCCGGTATGGAATGGTCTGACCGATGACTTCCATCCGACACAGATGCTGGCGGATATCCTGACCGTGCGCGAAGAGTTCCATGATGAAAGAGGCAGAAAACTCACATTCTTCGGCGATTCCCGCAACAATGTTGCCAACTCACTGATGGTGGTCTGCGCCAAACTCGGCATGCGCTTCTGTGCATGCGGACCGAAGGAATTATGGCCGGCCGAAGATCTGATCGCAAAATGTCAGGCGATCGCCAAAGAAACCGGCGCAGTGCTTGAATTCACCGATGATCCGATGGAAGGGGCAAAAGACTGCGATGTGCTCTATACGGATATCTGGCTGTCGATGGGTGAACCGGATGAGCTCTGGGCAAAGCGGATTGAACTTCTGCATCCTTATCAGGTCAATCAGAAGCTTCTGGATGCGGCAAATAAGAATGCCATCTTCCTGCATTGTCTGCCTGCCTTCCATGACCGTGAAACCGAGATCGGTGAAAAAATCTATCAGAAATACGGTCTTGAATCCATGGAAGTCAGCGATGACGTCTTCCTTGGCACAAAGGCCAGACAGTTCGACCAGGCGGAAAACCGCATGCATACAATCAAGGCGGTCATGTACGCAACTTTGAAATAAACAAAAGTAACTCCTGTCTTCAGCAGTTTGTGTTAAAACCATTGAAAGACAGGAGTTTCATATTTTTTGAAGCGCTTATGGAGAGAAGAGGGTGTATGCCCGAAACTGGATGAGGAAGAACTGAAGCTCATCAAGAACTATACAGTCGATTTCTTCTCATTCAGCTATTACAGAAGCGGAACATTCTCCAAGGATGTTGAAAATGCATATGACACCGGCGGTATCAAAGGCAAGGACAACCCTTATCTCAAGGCGGTTTCACCCGAGCCCTGGAAGTGGCCGGTTGACCCGGAAGGCATCCGCTATGTCCTGAACGTTCTTTATGACAGATATCATCTTCCTCTGTTCATCGTGGAAAACGGCATCGGCCTGGATGAAGTGCCGGATGCCAATGGTGAAATCGACGATGAATTCCGTAAAACCTATGTCAGGGATCATCTGGAACAGGTGAGAGAAGCACTTCTTGACGGCGTGGAAATTATGGGTTATTTATACTGGGGGCCGATTGATGTGGTTTCCGCCGGCACAGGCGAAATGCGCAAGAGATACGGATTTGTCTTTGTTAACAGGTATAACGACGGCAGCGGCACTCTGGAAAGAAAGAAGAAGAACTCCTATGACTGGTTTAAGAAAGTCATAGAGTCCAACGGAGAGGATCTAGAATGAACTATGATGAACTGTCCCTGAAATTCCATGAGGAACACAAGGGAAAAATTGAAGTCGTTTCAAAAGCGGAACTGAAAACAAGAGATGACCTGAGCATCGAATACACACCGGGTGTTGCGGCGCCATGCCGTGCCATCGCAGCCAACAAAGAAGATGTCTACAAATATACCGCCAAGGGCAACCTGGTTGCGGTCGTCACTGACGGCACTGCCGTTCTCGGTCTTGGCGATATCGGTCCGGAAGCAGGTCTGCCGGTCATGGAAGGCAAGGCGATCCTCTTCAAGCAGTTCGGCGGCGTGGATGCGTTCCCGATCTGCCTTGATACAAAAGACACCGATGAGATCGTCGAAACCGTATGCAGAATCGCACCGGGCTTCGGCGGCATCAACCTCGAGGACATCGCTGCCCCGAGATGTTTCGAAATCGAAAGAAAACTCAAGGAGAGACTGGATATTCCCGTCTTCCATGATGATCAGCACGGCACCGCGATCGTTCTGCTTGCAGCCGTGATCAACGCTCTCAAGATCGTTGACAAGAAAATCGGAGAGATCCGCATTGTCATCAACGGCGCCGGTTCCGCCGGCACCGCCATCGGCAAACTGCTGATGTCCTATGGCGCAAAGAATGTCGTATTCTGCGACCGCAAGGGTATTCTCACCGAAGAGACAGCCCTCAATGACGCCCAGAAGGAACTGGCTTCCATCACCAATCCGGAACATCTGAGCGGAGAACTCAAAGACGCACTGAACGGGGCGGATGTGTTCATCGGTGTATCAGTCGGCGGATGTGTCAGTGAGGAAATGGTCAAATCCATGAACCATGACGCATGCGTGTTCCCGATGGCCAATCCGACACCGGAAATCATGCCTGATCTTGCCCTGAAAGCTGGCGCAAGAGTGGTCGGCACCGGCCGCAGCGATTTCCCCAACCAGATCAATAACCTGCTCGTCTTCCCGGGCATCTTCCGCGGTGCACTGGATGTCAGGGCAAAGGATATCAGTGAAGGCATGCAGCTGGCAGCCGCAGAAGCGATCGCTGCCATGATCAAGGATGAGGAACTGAATGAGCAGAATATCATTCCGAGTGTCTTCCATCCCGAAGCTGCAAAGACTGTCGCAAAGGCAGTTGCCGACAAAGCAAGAGAAGAAGGAATTGCAAGATTATAATAACCAGGAGGAATCATGGGATTATTTAATGCTTTCAAAAAGAAGGAAGCATTTGAGGCACTGAATGTGCCTGATACAGACATCGTCGCGATCGCAGACGGAAAGCTGATCGATGTCACCACCGTATCCGATCCGATGTTCGCTGAAAAGATGATGGGCGAAAGCATCGCCTTCACCTATGATGCGGACAAGGTCACATTCTGCGCACCGGCCAACGGCACAATCTCCGCACTGTTCCCGACCGGACACGCATTCGGCGTCACAATGAAAGACGGCATGGAGCTGCTCGTTCACATCGGTATTGACACGGTCAATTCCAAAGGCGACGGATTCAGACTGCTTGGAAAGAAACAGGGTGATTCTGTCAAAGCAGGTGAGCCGATTGTGGAAGCGGATCTGAAGAAGCTTTCAAAGAAATACGAAATGCCGGTTATGCTGATTGTCACAAACAGCGCCGAGCACGCAGTGAAATTCATTGATCCCCAGCCTGTCACAAGAAGCCAGAAGATCAATCTGTAAAAAGGTTGTATTTCAAAATGAAAGGCTCCGCCAGTCAAGCCGGGGTCTTATGCAAAGTCAGTGAAATAAGTCTGAACGAGAAGGCATTCGAAAGAGTGCCTTCTTTTCAACAGCAAAATTAACCCGGATCAATTCCCATAGTGGAATTTGTAGTAGAATTATTTGTATCCGGATATTCTGTCTGCCGCAATTGTGAAGTATCACGGCAGAACTGCTGAAGAAAAGAAAACAGATATCTGTCTCTGTGCATTTCTGACGAAACTGGAAGGTATATATGGACACACTGGAACAATTCACAGATGAGCTGCATGAATGGTCTCTGACCGGCAGGGAGCCGGTATCAGCTTCCATTGATCTGAGATACATGCTGGATCTGCAGGAAGCACGGCTGAAAGAGCAGAATATTCTCAAGGAAGAAGAGTATATTCATGTAAAAGACGAGATCAGAGGGAGCCTGCCCCGCAAAGGTAACGGATATACTTCAAAGATCATTTACCGTGAAGCACGGCAGAATCTGACATACCGGCGGGGTGATAAAGTTCTCAGGAAATACAGCCGGCCAGTCAATCTGTATGTTTCCGTTCTGGACAGAGAGGATGCTTCCAGAGATACATGCACATGTCCGAACTGCGGACATACGATGACTGCGGAGGAAGCACGTGACGGATGTCCTTACTGCGGAACGCATTTTGAAATGGAAGAAGTGTATCCATGCGCAGTATCTTATTACACTGTCCCATCCATTGTTGAGCGCGGAACATTGATGGAAAACATCAAGAAGGAACTGATGATTTCGGGAGTGCTCTGCGGTTTGGCAGTTGCAGTCATATGTTTCATTGCCTGGAACGAACTGCCTCTGCTGTACAGGATTCCCGCCGCTTTGTTTATGGGAACGCTGTACGGCGGCGTGTTTGCTTTCTGCTGGTATATGATCCGCAGCCTGATTCTGCTTGGGAAAGTGTTTTTTGCGGCAGGAAGATCATTCTCAATGCTGAAAGGACTGAACAGCAGGAAGAAGATGACGGAGTTCATGCAGGTATACGATCCGTTCTTCTCCTATGAGGCATTTGAAGGCAGAATTCTGTCACTGCTGCGATCAGCTGCCTTTGAGAATGACAGAGATTTCCTTGCTGTATGGGAAGGCAACGGAGATCTCTCGTTTCTCGATACTGTGCTTGACATGCAGTATAGAGGAGCACTGTATATCCGCAGATGCGAAAAGAACGGTGAAATGCTGCGGGTGGAAGGCACAGCTTTCATGACAGATACATATGCCGACAGATCGTTTAAAGAAATAGACGAACAGTTCCGTTTTATTGCTGAAAAGGAAATCTCTGCAGATTATAATCCTGCATTCACACTCCTGCGGGCTTCTTGTGAAGGTTGCGGCGGAAGCTTCGATGCGGTACATCAGAAGTGCTGTCCATACTGCGGCAGGAAGTATGAACTGAAGAAAAAAGACTGGGTGCTGACAGACCTGAAACGAAGATAAAAAAGCAAAGCTGTAACAATTTCGCTGTTACAGCTTTGTTCGTTATATTCACTCGGATTCGCGGAAGCGGTATCCTTTTCCTCTTAAGACACGGATCAATTGCGGCCTGGAGGGATTGATTTCAATCTTCTCACGGATATGGCGCATATGGACTGAGATCACCAGATGGCAGTCGAAGGGATCATCCTTCCAGACATTCTGGTAAATCTCTTCCGGTGATTTCACCTCATCCTCGTGATTCATCAGATACGAGAGGATATCATATTCGATCGGTGTAAGACGCGAGGATTTTCCATTTGAAATGACTGTTCTTGTTTCCTTGTTCAGATGCAGTTTCATATTAATCTCCATTCCTTTCAAGCCACTGTTTCAGTGTCCATGTGCGGTCATCTTCATACGTCTGCAGTGTAATCTGCGAGAACGGTGAACTGTCGATGACCTTCAGGTCTTCAAGACTGATGGCTTCATTGAGAGCGTAATAATAATCGTTTGAGTATTTTTGTCTGTTATGATCGCAGTTGTTGAAATCAATGACGCAATTGATATCAGCGCCGCGCTCATCCGAGTAGAAGTAAGCAATGCCGTTCTGACGGGTTTTTTCCAATACGCTGTTCAGCGGTTCATCCGCTTCGTAATCTTTGACGGGAATGAAGAGGTCCATGTTGATCCATACGATATCACCGTCGAGGGGATATTTTCTGGCGACCAGCCTGGACAGATCGTCACGGTATACCATCGCATTGTATGAAATGTGCAGATGCGTGTTGTCATCAATGGTATAGCGCTGCGCAAGTCCGAATCCCTGGGTATTGAAAGCGGCGAGCGCAAAGATCAATGCGGCTAAGCTCATGGCACCGAAGGTGACCAGTGTCTTCACACTGACTTTGATTTTGCGGCGGTATACGAACTGCGCCACCACATAGATGAACAGCAGGGAAAGGTATATGGAAATCAGCTCGAAGGAACGTTCACTGACCGCAGCACATGCGATTGCGATCAGGATGAACAGCGCGTAGAAGTTGATGATCAGCGGATAGGCCAGCGGATCATCGGAAAGCTGTTCTGCCCGTTCACTCTTTCTTCTGACAAAATGTTTCCATACACCAAGTGCGCCGATCACACCCCATAACAGAATCAGTACGAAGTATGCCGGGACGACTCCGCCGTTGCTGATGTCGTTGATGGAAAACAGATTGCGGACGCTCATCGCCAGCGGAGACAGGGACATGCTGATTTCAAACAGATTGCCGCCGCTTCTGCCGGCAATCATGGAGCTGGTGAATTCCGAGATCGTGAAATAGAGCAGCAGCGGAATGGCGCTCCAGGCACCGATCATGACAACGCCGTCGAAGATATTGTTGGCAATCAGATACCATGCGCTGTGAATCAATATCAGGCTGGTAAAGCAGAGGATCGCCGCGCCGCACATGCGCATCACATCAGTAAATGAGACATATGCAGCAGCCGGAATCCACATGATCAGATTGCCGAGGCAGAAAATCCCGACAACCACAATCAGTGCAAACAGCAGATTGGTGAGCAGCTGATCTTTGCGGCTGATCGGAAGAGCGAGGAAGAGATCCGCGCTTCTTCTGCGGTGCACAAAGGCGAACAGTATCACGGGCATCACGAATGTCATGGCAAAGCTCATGGCAAGCATGATTTCAATGGCCGCACTGTGTGAGCCGCCCGGATTGTTGGAACCGATGAACGGGGTGCCTGCGATACACAGGAACAGCACCGCATAGAATACCAGACCGATCCGGTAATTTTTGAACAGATATTTCAGATAGTTTTTATTCATGACCTTCACCTCTGCTTTCCAGCTCATAGATGAAGAGCTCTTCAAAGCTGACCGGCAGGACATCGACCAATACCGGTTTCATCTCATTGAGCTTTGCCATGACGTCTTCCGTATTCCCGCGCACAACCAGGCGGATGACACGGCCTTCGGCTTCAAAGTGGAGCAGATCAAAGTCTTTGAAGTCATCCTTTGTCTTTTCATCCGTGAAGGCGAGCTGGTATTTGTTGATCATCTCCTTGGATTCAAGCAGGTCGCCATAGCTGACAATCCGTCCGCCTTCGAGAATGCCGAAGGAATCGCAGATATCTTCAAGCTCCCTGAGATTGTGGGAGGAGATGATCACACTGATACCTTCATCCTCGATCAGTTCACTCAGCGCTTTCTTGAAGCGCAGTCTTGCCAGCGGTTCAAGTCCGTCATAGGCTTCATCCAGAAGGATCAGCTTCGGTTTAAGCGCCAGGGCAAACAGAAGGGAGACACGTCTCTTCATTCCCTTGGACAGATTGGCAACGCTCATCTTTTCATCCAGGTCAAACAGCTTCAGATATTTCTGATAAGCCTCTTCGGAAAAGTGATACATGGTCTCATACAGTAATTTCAATGAGCCGACCGTGGCGCCAAGGGGATAATAAGCTTCATCCGGCACAAAGGCGATTTCCGCTCTGCATTCCGGATTCAGATATGTGTTATGTTCATTCAGAAGAATGGTTCCCCCATCCGCCTCATAGACGCCGGCAATCAATCTTAACAGGGTGGATTTACCCGCTCCGTTGATTCCGACCAGACCGAATATCGAAGAGTCGTTAACCTTAAGATTCAGGTCATTGAGCACATTCTTCGATCCGAACGATTTATTCAGATGTTCAATTCTAAGCATCATTCAACCTCCGCAAAGAGCTGCTCAACCGCATCGCAAAGCTCTTTTTTTGTATAACCAGCCGCAACCAGCGGTTTCAGCGCAGAGACCAGCTGACTGTGTCTTGTGGCATCCGAGTCGATCTCGGCAATGTAAACACCTTTCTTGGGCAGGTTATAGACATATCCCGCTGCTTCCAGCTGCGCATAGGCACGGGCGACGGTGTTGGGATTGATCCCGTTTTCAGTTGCCAGCTGCCGTACAGACGGAAGCCTGTCCCCGGGTTTGAGGACACCGGCTTCGATGAAGCGCAGGATCTGAGTCTGAATCTGTTCATAGATGGGAATCTTGCTCTGAAGATTCAAAAGAAACATATTCAGCACCTCCTATCTGTATTAACTGTATTAAGTGTATTATCTGTCTCTGCGCTGGTCAAGATCCCGAAGTTTAAGAATTTCTTATATTGTGAATTGCAATTATTTCACTCCTCGAAGTGCATCTTAAGGAAAAGGGTCATTGCAATTGTTTCACTCCTTTTTGAGGATTTCTGCATATGCGGGATTGCAATTGTTTTGCTCCTCGGAGGGAAAACGGACAAACATTGGTGCCATATTTGAAACCTAAAGGATCAGGATCTTTCTCAGTTCATACTGGGAGAGGTTCTTTTCTTATGAGGATGAGATAAGAAAATCCACCAAAATTACAACCGTTGTATATTTGCGAAAAATACCGATCAGCACTGACATTTTTAAGGGTTTCTATAATTTTATCTTTAACCTGATTTGTATGCCTGAATTTCAGGAATAAAAAAAGTAAATAATTTACTTTTCGTTCAAGAAATCATTATCGAGTGGGAATGATTGTAAAAATGCCGGAAACCCGCATGAATACTGGGCTTCTGAAATTTCAAAACGACGTTTGGCAGCGTTTTGGAAACATCTGAAATAACTCCATCGAATGACGAAAAACAAGAGCTGTCTGATTTTTGAAAGTCAGGCAGCTCTTGTTCAATGTATTGGAGAAACGGGTGATGAGAGGATCAGTATAACCGTATCTGGTTTGTATGTGTGTAAGGCTCTCTTTTCTCATCAAAGTGATTGATAAATCAGAAGCCTTGGCTCAGAACGGATTGTGCTCGCTTATTTACAGGTTTGTGAACTTCATCACAAAACGGAATCAATCCTTATCCTATTATCACATGTGTTCTATGCGTTCTTCGTATTCTTCAAAATTGAAGAAGTCTGAGAACGGAATCGTCGGAGAACCTTCCGGTGCATTTCTTATTGCCTGATACCACTTGGCTGCTGCGTCATGTATGATCTCTTCTACACCATGCCATTCGTCTATACGCCATTTATCATAATAGCGACGTCTTAATTCTTCATATCGTCTGTTAATTTCATACTGGGATGCTTCTTCTTCCGCATTCATCGCTCTTCCGCCGGAAACCGTTTCCAGTTCTTCCGGCATTAATTCTTTTATATCTTTCATTCTATTACCTCTTCTTTTTTCTTTGGGTCATCGATTCTGTGCCTACAGCCATTTTATCAGAATTGATCTTGGATGGAACCCTGTTCACAAATCTATTTATTAAGATGCAGGCCGCTGCTTCAATTGCTATAGGGAGGATTGCGTAAATGCAATTCCTCCAGGATGTCTGAAAGATTGATTTCTGATACCATTTTGCTGCCATGCGGATCGTAAACCTGGTAGAAGCGAGAGAAAACTGTAGATATAAGCACATGAAATACATCGCAACATAGATTATTTGCTTTACGTGCAGGAAATCATTACCGGTGGGGATTAAGAAATAAAACAATTGCAAAAATGAATACGCAAAGATGCAATCCAAGGAATAATACAATTGCAGAATTCAAATCATTGAAATGCAGGAATTATTACGAGTAGGTTCAAAATAATTGGAATAATTAGCGCTTACGAGAGTGTTTTGAGGAAGGACTTAATTGGAGCAGACAATATGTGAATTGCAATTATTTCATTCCTTATAAATGTAGTTGAGTTTAAAAACAATACAACACAGTCTAAAAATCTTTTCACTCCTGATTTGGTATAATGCAACTGTAAACAGCATGGAGGTGGACGATGAAACGGTTTCGTTATCTGCTCATCATTCTTCTGATGGCAGCAGCGGTTTTATTTCTTTCGAAATTCTTTGAACGCCCTCATACAGTCACGTATGAGGAGTTTGCTGAACGCATCGTTTTTACGTCGAAATCAGGCTATCAGATGACGATATACGAAGATCAGATGAGGCGGCTTCAATTTGTTGAAAAAATGGACTTCGGCACAAAAATCTCAGGCACGAGCACACGGGCGGAAAAAAGCGGAACATGGAAAAATGATGAATTTGGTGAGTATTTCTGCTGTGCGGATGGTACCGTTGACTGTGCCATCGTTGTGAAGACAACCACCCATACATATGTTGCCAATTGTGAATCTGAAGAGGAAACATTAAAACTGTTTGACATTGTGAGTTACATGCTGGCATATGACTGTGAAGGGTGAGTGCATTGCAAAACAGCACTTTCAGATCCGGCATGATGGATTCAGAAAGAAAAGTACCGGTTTATTTACAGCTGATCCGCAATTGAATCCGCAAAGGCAATCCGATAATCATACAGAAGGGGGCTCTTGAAAACTCCGGTCAAGACCGGAAGAAAAAGGCAGCTCCTTTTTTGTGTGAAGTGATGGGATCCGGTGTGTTTCAAGGATGAACATCATTGCCAGAGATAATGTCTGCTATAATGGTTTCAGTATTACCGGAGGAAATGATGGAAGAAACAAGACCCTATGTTCCATGGGACATGATGAACCGCTTCATGATTGACGTGTTTGTGAAATACGGCGTACCCGAAGAGGATGCGAAGATCTGCGCGGATGTGCTTCTGGAAAGTGACAGAAGAGGAATCGAAAGCCATGGCTGCAACCGTTTCAAGCCGATTTATCTGGACCGCATTGAAAACGGCACACTTCTGCCCGTTACGAAAATTGATATTGTCAAAGAAACACCGACCACAATTGTCATGGATGCCAACAACGGCATGGGCATGGTCGCCAGCTACCATATGATGGAAAAGCTGATCGAAAAGGCAAAGACATACGGCATGGCTGGCGGAACAATCATGAATTCCACTCACTACGGCATTGCCGGCTACTGGACAACAATGGCTGCAAAAGCAGGCATGATCGGTATTTCCGGAACCAACGCAAGACCCAGCGTTGCCCCGACATTCGGTGTTGAGCCGATGATGGGAACAAACCCGCTGACCTTTACAATGCCAACTGATGAGGAGTTCCCGTTCAATTTTGACTGCGCGACCTCAATCGTTCAGAACGGCAAAATTGAATTCTATGAAAGAATGGGCAAGGAGACACCGGCCAATCTGGTCATCACAAAGGATGGCGGAACCATGACCGAATCCGGTGAAATCCTGAAACAGATGAGAGCCGGCAACTGCGCACTGCTGTCAATCGGCGGAGCCGGTGAGGAGACAGGCGGCTACAAGGGCTATGGTTTCACCACCATCGTTGAAATCCTTTCCGCTGCCCTGGCTGGCGGACCGTATATGAAGGCACTTAGCGGCAAGGATGAAAACGGCAAGCCTGCCATGTACAGACTCGGCCACTTCTTCTTTGTGATCAATCCTGAATTCTTCATGGGACTTGACACATTTGAAAAAACCGCAGGAGGTATCCTGCGTGATCTGAGAAATTCCGAAAAGGCGCCGGGTGCGGAAAGAATCTATACAGCCGGTGAGAAGGAATGGCTCTCATGGTGCGACCGCAAGGACAAGGGTGTTCCGGTCGGCGAATCCATCCAGAAAGAGCTGGTTGAACTGCGTGACAGGTTCGGACTGGACTACCGTTTCCCGTTTGAATGAGTTGTGAGTGAACATTAATAACATCTGAAACAAAGAAAAATCCGCTGCTGATGATCAGAGCGGATTTTTGAATGGCGTGCTCAAGGAGATTCGAACTCCTGACCCCCAGCTTCGGAGGCTGGTACTCTATCCAGCTGAGCTATGAGCACAATTGCGCATCAATGATTTTACCACGTTATGGTATAATTTCAAAGATGACAGCAAACACAGAAAATATAAAATTGATTGTCTGCGATATCGACAGCACGATCATTCCCGCAGGACAGCATGAGATTTCCCCGCGTCTGAGAGAGGATTTTCACAAAGCAATGGACAGGGGTCTGAAGATCATGATCAACACCGGCCGCCACTACACATTTCTGCAGCCCAGTCTGTTCGACGATCTGCCCATGGAAATCATCGGCACGATCAATGGCGCCTGCGTCAACAGAAGGGATGGCAGTGTGATTGAAAAACATCCGATGAGCGAGGCTCAGATGAATGCGATCACGCTTCTCTGCCTTGAAAAGGGGATCGGCCTTGGCTTTAAGTTCGAAGACCGCATTGTCACCTATGCCAACCACCGCAAATTCGTGGAAGGCTATGTTCAGAAGGGAACACCTTATGAACTGACGGTGCTCAATGATACATACAACCGCACCCACCATCTGAAACACGGATATCCGCTTGGCACATTCCTGATCGGCGCTGACAGCTCCGTCCGTGAGTTTATCCGCATGGTTCCCGATCTGCAATTTGCCTGGAGCTTCCGCGGCGGCTTTGATGTCTTCTCCAGCGAAGTCACAAAAGCCACTTCGGTCGAATGTGCCTTGAGAGAGTATGGCCTGAAATGGGAAAATGTCATTGCCTTCGGTGATGCCGGCAATGACACACCGTTCTTAAAACCCGCAGCCATCGCGGTTGCCATGGAGAACGGAAAGGATGATGTCAAAAGCGTTGCCGATATCATCGCTCCGCCATGCGCAGAGGATGGCGTTGCCCGTGTGCTGGAAGATTTGAAACTCGTATGATCCGGTTGAGAAACCGGATTTTTTCTTTACAGACTGCCGGATGGGTCATTTTAAATACAGAACAGAGAAAGAAAACGCCTTCCGGCGCTTCTGTTAAACTGATTTTTTACATTTGAGGTGCAAAATTGCACCTCAAATATCGGTTTTCGCTCTTGAGATGCAATTTTATCCGCATGATTGCGGTGATCAGGACCGCTGTAGCTCAGGTATCCGGTTGAACTGAAAACCGGCTCCATTGTCTGAAGCCAGTCAGCTTTCGTTGTATTTCGCCAGGTAGTAATCCACTTTCCGTCCGCCTCTGATCACCATATGGGCTGACATGAAGATCATGATCGCAAACACGACGGTTCCGGTGGCCAGGTTGAGGATTCTATGTGTTTCGGCATTGTCGGTGAACATCGGCAGGAATGCGGTCTGAAGGGAAAGCACACCGAGCAAAGCGGCACTGATGGAAATCATCTGGTTGCCGGAAAGCAATGGGGAACGGTAGTGCCTTTGACGCAGAAATCCGCCCACCGCGGAAACGATCAGATAAAGTGAGAATCCGGCAGCCGCATAAAGGGAATGACCGGGATAATGAACGATGTAATGCTCATTGACAATCATCACGGTCATCAGGAACAGACAGCTCATCATCGCAAACATGAGATAGCCGATCATCATATAAAGACGGTACTGCTGCAGCATGCTCGGCTTGTCGAACTGATAGGTTCTCAACATCGCGAATCTGGCCGCGGTCAAAGATGCGTAGAAGAAGGCAGAATCGATGAACCATTGGTTATGATAGCGGATGGAGACATAGGCATAATAGATGGACATCAGCAGATTCAGCTCCATGGAAAGACATAAGCCGAGACTGTTTTTCTGCATGATCTCAAACACTTCAAGATCTTCCTGAAGACGCTTGGAACTGATAAAGAGCCAGATCCAGTAGATGGTCATGACGGATGTATAA
>CACWLH010000029.1 GCA_902761625.1 uncultured Erysipelotrichaceae bacterium | reverse complement strand
TGAGATCTTTCATACATACGGATCCTATACAAAGGTGCATCGCAGAGAACTTGGACAGCTTGCCAAAACGCATGCGAATGATGCATATGCAATGGGAGAATTTCATCCAAAGCACCGGCATCAGGAAGAGCACTTCAAAAAGAGAAGACGCAATAACAGAATTTTAAGCAAATTCTATGATGCGAAGTATCTGGATGTAAGGGATCACACCATCAAAAAAGGAGATCAGCTTGGCTGTAACCGGACAAAGAGAAATGTGCCAAGGAACAATCCCAACAGTGGAAGGATGTTCAGAGGACATAAGATCTCTAAAGGCAGAGTATCTGTCAGAAAACAGAGGTATGCTTTACAGCCTGGAGATACAGTTCTGTATCAAGGTAAAAAGCATATGACAAAAGGCTGTCACTGCAATGGAAGCCGCGTCATGCTTGATAACGGGAAATCAGTACCTGTTAAACAAATCAGAACCGTTCGTTTTACAGGCGGATGGATAACAATATAAGGAATGCAATATATGAGGAGAAAAAGCAGGAACGCATTCCTCCCCGCCCAAATCAGAGATTATGGACGGGGTCTCCTGCGTTCACTAATGAAACTGATTACCGCCCTGACCAGAACCCCTTCCGATTTCGTTCTGGAAACCCTGCTTGAAAAAAGAAAAGCTCCGCTTTCCGCGGAAGGCATTCATAATGCATTAAGCGATCTCACCCTCCATATCGCAAAGGATGTCTCCTTCTGTATGGCCGCCTTCCCGAAACAGGAAGCACTTGGAAAGAGTGAAATCAAAGCCGGTGATATCGACCGCGTGGATATCATGTTCGCGGATGATGACGAGCGCTATCTTCCCGTATTCACCAATATGGAAAAAATGAAGGCATTCAAACCCGAGCTCAGAGAAAACGAGGCATATTACATCGCCGACAAGGAGGATCTGCTGAACTTCCTGCTTCTCAACGGCAAAGTCGCCGCCTGTGTGCTCAATCCCGGCGAGGATGATCTTCTGCTGCACAGGATGCAGCTGCAGAATCTGATTCAGGTGGGAAAAGATCTGAAAAACCAGTAACAGAAAAAAGCTTCTGTGTGAATTTCTCATTCATGCAGAAGCTTTTTGAATCAGAACATTGCCTTTTCTTTCCAGGCGCCCCTTCGATAGACAAGGAATGTGAGCAATGCGCCTGCCGACCAGCTTAACAGCATCGACACATACATCATCGCGCAATTGCCCTGGGGCAGCTCGGGTGTTTTGCTCAGCGCCACCAGACCATAAGCCAGCGGAATACGCAAAGCGACGGAGGAGATGATGGAGATCCACATCGGTGTCACCGTGTCACCGGCACCTCTCATGATGCCGGAAAGACACTGGGTAACCTCCATGAGCACATAGCCGACGGCGATGATGCGCATCATGTTGTTGCTTAAGGTGATCAGTTCCTGGGTATCCGTGAAGATTGCCATCAGATGTTTGCCGAAGAGCAGAATGATCGCGGTCAATACAGCGGAGATACCCATCGCGACAAGGGTTCCCTTCTTTGCGCCTTCAGTCACTCTGTCCATCTGTCTTGCACCGATGTTCTGGCCCGCATAGGTGGTCATGGCGGAGCCGAATGAGAAGGCCGGCAGCATCACGAATCCGTCGATGCGCATGACGATGACATTGGCGGCGATGAACATCTCGCCAAAACTGTTTGTCAAAGACTGCACAACGATCATGGACATGGAGAAGATCGCCTGGGTCACACCGGAAGGAAGACCGAGACGGATCAGACGTCCGGAATAGAATTGATCGGGAATGAGATACTCTTTTTTCATATCGAAGAGATCCTGCATTCTGGTCAGCTTGTAAAGAGACAATGCCGCCGAGACAAACTGGGCAATGATCGTAGCCCAGGCGACACCTGCGACACCCATTTTGAAATAGGCCACAAACACAAGGTCGAGGATGATATTGAGGAAGGTTGCCACCAGCAGATAAATCAGAGCGGAAACCGAATCGCCAAGACCTCTCAGAACGCCGCTGAGAATATTGTACAGACCTCCTCCGGCCATGCCGATGAAGATGATGACCAGATATTGATGACACCAGTCAATGATTGTTTCAGGTGTGTTCAGAAGCTTTAACAGCGGACGGGTGATAAACGGACCGACGGCTGTGATGAACAGTGAGGCAATCAATGTCAGCGTGATGCACACACCGATTGTCCTGGAGAGCTCCTCACGCTTTCTGGATCCGAAATACTGGGAAACCATGATGCTCGCACCGGTCGCAATTCCCATGAACAATACAAGCATGAGATTCAGGATCGGGCCGGCGCTGCCGACTGCCGCCAGGGCATTGTCACCGACAAAGCGTCCGACGATGATCGAGTCCGCCGTATTATAGAGCTGCTGAGCCACATTTCCGATTAACATCGGTATCGTAAAGGCAATGATCACTTTGACCGGATTGCCTTTTGTCATATCCACCGGTTTGAACAGATTCATAAGACTCCTCCCTTTTCCCGTAAGCCATACCATTGTACCAAAGCTTTTTTATTTTGAAAGTCCGCGCACTTCTTTTCTGTGCAAATCACATCATTTATGCAGAGATCAGGTTTTCAATCATCTCAGACGTAAAGAAAAAAGAGCCTGTTCAGCTCTCTTCCTGAATCGGCTGGGCGGCGAAGAAATTCTGCTGGGCATATTGATAGGCCTCCCTTTCCAGAGCGGCCGCCTTTTTCGTGACCGGCGCGCTGAGGTTGAGCATATCAAAGGCATGGTAACAGCCCTTGAACACCTTATGCATTTCATAAATATCCGCCTTGTAAAGATTCTCCATATAGGTGAGCGTCTCATCCAGAAACGGATCCGCATCGCCGACAATCGCGAAAGCCGGCGGAAGATTTGTATAATCCGTCTGTCTGGCCGGGGCGCAATAATAATCCGCTTCGGAATTGTTTCCCTTGTACATAAGCCATGCGGCATCATTCTTGACCGAATCCCATACCGGTGATGTGTTGTTGGTATTGGAGCCCGTTGCACGGTCGTCAATCATCGGATACAAGGGCATCTGGAAAGCGATATTCACTTCCCCGAGGTCCCTTGCGTACATACATAAGGCAGCCGCAAGACCGCCGCCGGCGCTTTCGCCGCCGGCAAAGATCTGATCCGTGCGGATGCCGAGCCGTTTCGCATTGAGCGCCGTCCATAACAAAGTCAGATAGCAGTCATCCAGAGCCGCCGGATAAGGTGCCTCATAACTCTTGCGGTAATCCGGCAGGATCATCACGGTATTGGTATCCGGAACCAGCCGGTCCGCGAACATGACGCACTGCTCGGGCAGTCCGAGCGAATATCCGCCGCCATGCATCCAAAGCAGGGCGGTCGCATTTTCGGGCTTATGTCCTCTTTGTGTGACAACGCAGATGCGCAGTACGGAGCCGTCATTGCGTTCGATGTATTCCTGTCTCATTTTTGTTTTCAGGCTCATCCATTTTCCGGATGCGGCCGCTGCGAATGCCTGATCCGCCTTCTGAATCATCTCAGGCTTCATCGGCTGACTCATCATCATTTTCATCAAAGTTCCGACCGGTCTGATCTGCCGGCGGATTGTCTTCTTCGTCTCGCTCATACTTCCTCTTTTGCTTTGCGCAGGAATTCCTGTACCGCCTGAATATGCTTCTGTGCTTCTCTTCTGCCCTGATAATAGACATTGCGCATCACTTCCGGATTGTGTTCGATCTTTCCGATTTTCAGTGGCTGGGGCGGACAGATCACATAGGCTGCGCCTGCCTGTCTTCTTTCTTCAATATAGTCCAGGGTCTGATTGTAGACAATGTGCCTGTTTTTCAATGTCTCATCCACCGCCGGATATTTTTTCAGCAGTTTACTCATGATTTTCGGTGTCGGTGTCTTGCGGTAGCCGGCCGGCCTTGTCAGGATGAGCACATTGCGCTCATATCCCATTTCCTCAAACTTTTTCAAAGGAATGGAATCGCTGATGCCCCCATCCAGATACGAATGCCCGTCGATTTCAACCGCTCTTGACACAACGGGCATGGAAGCGGAAGCACGCATATAAGCCATGTCTTTTTCATCCAGACCTTCCAGATCGTAATAGAAGGGCTCACCGGTTTCGACATCGGTGACAACCACATAGAATTTCATCGGATTGGAAGTATATGTTTCCACATCCATACGGTCAAGTTTGTTGGGAAGTGTGTCATAGCAGAACTTCGCTCCGTAGAGATCGCCTGTGAACAGCAGCGAACGGACGGAACAATATCTGGGATCCCGCGCATAGGTTGTATTGTATCTGAACGGTCTGCCGATCTGTTTTGATTTATAGTTGCAGCCGAAAGCCGCTCCGGCGGAAACACCGATGCCTCCGTCAAACTCAATGCCGTTTTCCATCATGACATCAATCACGCCGGCCGTGAACAGCCCGCGCATGGCGCCGCCTTCGAGTACGAGTCCTGTTTTCATAAGAAGTTCCCTCCCCTGTCAATAATCATAAAACAAAAACGGCACGAAGCCGTCTGTTAATGCTTTTCTTATTCCAGCGGAACCTGGTAAAAGGAACCGACAATCTTTTCAACCGTGTTGATGGAAATGAATGCCTTGGGATCCACCGATGCCACCGCACGAAGCACATCATCCTTCTGGAAGGCATTGATTGTGACTAACAGAAGCGAATGTTCATGATGGGAATATTCACCGGTGCATTTCAGTTTGGTGATGCCGTGACGGCAGATCGAGAAGATTGCCTGGGAAACCTCTTCGGGATAATCGGTGACGATATGAAGCCGCTTGAGCTTGTAGCGCTGATGCAGGGTGTTAACCACTTCCTTGGAGACATACTGGAAAATCATTGAGTAAAGCGCCTGGTTCCAGCCGAAGTTGAGACCGGCAAGCACAAGCACCACCGCGTTCACGGCAAAGATGTAATTCCATGTCGGCATGTTCAGCCTTGTCGAAAGATCGATGGCGATGAAGTCCGTGCCGCCGCTGGATGCGTTGAAGCGCAGCGCGATGCCGACCGCAATGCCGTTGATGACACCGCCGAACACCGAGATCAGCAGCGGATCATTGGTGAGCTGGGGCAGAACGAACAGCTGGGTCAGAATGGATGTTTCCGTAAACCACAGCACGGAATACAGCACAAACTTATGTCCGATATTCTTCCAGACAATCAGGGTTGTGATGATATTCATCGTGAAGTAGATGACACTGAATGAAATGGAAATATGAAGATATTCCTCAATCAGAAGTGAAAGCAGTCTTGCGATTCCGGCATATCCGCCCGGAAAGAGGTTTCCGGATTTGACGAATGTGTTCATTCCGAATGAGTAGATGATGGCGGACACGGTTACACCAAGGATGTATTTCCAGTCCTTGCGGTTGAATTTCATTGATCTTTCCTCAGAAAGCCTCTTCAGCTTTCAGTCTCTTCCGGTACTCATCAAGAGTCTGTTCCATCTCAGCCAGGGTCTGAACCTGACAGAGACGGTTTTTATATGCAGACGCATAGGGCATGCCGGAAAGATACCATGCCGCCATTGTGCGCATCATGCACATGCCGGTATGTTCACCTTCATATGCGCATAAGCGTACGGCATAATCATAAGCCTGATCCAGCCGCTCCTCAAAGGAGGGTACCGCAAAAGGCAAACCTTTTTCACAGGCAATGAGCTCTTCCAGAAACCACGGTCTGCCAAGCAGTCCCCGGCCGATCATGATGCCGTCGCATCCGGTTTCCTCAAACATCCGCTGTGCATCCTCAACGGTTTTGACATCGCCGTTGCCGATCACCGGAACACTCACCGCCTCTTTCACCATGCGGATATAGCTGTTGTCGCTTTTTCCGCTGTAAAGCTGTCCCTTGGTGCGGCCATGGACCGCGATGGCGCTGACTCCAGCCTTTTCGGCGAGTTTTGCGATTTCAACGCAGCTGATATGATCCTTGTCCCATCCCGCCCGGATTTTCACCGTGACCGGACGGTCGGTATGATCCTTTACCGCCTTGATGATGTCATAAGCCAGATCCGGATCAGTCATCAGCCAGCTGCCCGAATGGGCCTTGACCACCTTGGTGACCGGACAGCCCATGTTGATGTCAATGATGTCGCACGGAGTGTTTTCACTCAGATATTCAGCCGCTTCCGCCATCGTGGTGGGATCGCTGCCAAACAGCTGAAGCGCCACCGGATGTTCATTTTCGTATACCGCGCACATATCCTGGGTACGGGCGTTTTTATAATGAAGCGCCTTGTCGCTGATCATTTCACTGACTGTAAGCGCTGCTCCGTGCTCAATGCACATCATGCGGTAAACCGGATTGGAGATGCCGGCAAGCGGTGCCGCGATGTAGCGGTTTTTCAACTCAAGCGGGCCGATTTTCAGCACGTTTGCTCTCCAGGATTTCTCTGATTTCACGGGAGGTGAAGTTGTAATAGGTGTTGCAGTATTGGCATTGGATCTCAGCGCCTTTGCCATCCTCAATCATCTCAGTCAGATCTTTCTCATCCAAAAGCTTCAGGGCAACCGCAAAGCGTTCCCTTGAACAGCCGCAATGCCATCTGATATCGCGGGTGCCGAGAATTTCCGCATCCTCAAAATACATACGGATGATCTCTTCGCAGCTGTGGCCCTCATCGATCAAAGTGGAGACCGGTTTCAGAATTGCCGAAACCTGTTCACATTTTTCAATGGCTTCCTCTTTGGCTCCAGGCATCAGCTGGATGAACAGACCGCCCGAAGCCTGGATGGTTCCGTCCGGATTGACCAGAACACCGACACCGACGATTGACGGAGTCTGTTCGGAAATGGCGAAATAATATGCGAAGTCATCGCCGACCTCGCCGCTGCGGATCTGCGCAACGCCGGAGAACGGTTCCTTCAGACCGAGATCCTTGGTGACGGTCAGGGTGCCGTTGGTGCCGATTGCCTGACCGACTGCGAGATGGCCGTCCTCACGGACCAGATAAAGAGACGGATCACCGATGAAGCCTCTGACATTGCCTGCTCCATCCGCCTGGGCAAGCACAGTTCCCGCCGGACCATGGCCGTTCATGACCGAAGTGATTTTCTCCTGCGGATTTTTCAGATCGCTTGCCATGATCGCGGTGGCGCTCAATACTCTGCCAAGGGCGGCAGCGGAGGTGGCCATGCAGTGATGGGCCTTTCTGGCCTCCTCAACCAGAGCAGTCGTTCTGGCCGCATGAATACGGACCTGGCCGTTCATGGCCTGGGCAATTACAATTTCATCTTTCATTTCAATATTCTCCTGTACAGGCGTTCATTCATCCTGCGCATTTTCTTCTCATCGATTTTTATAATTTTGCGGTCGGCTGTGAAGAGTCCGTTGCACTCATCCTCAATATCGCTGACCTGGGTGTAGATACATCCGGACAATCCTTTGCGGATATTGCGGTAAATCAGCTTTTCATACAGCCGGTTCACCGAAGCGTCCATTTCCAGCTTGTCCGTGAACTTTTTGTATCCGTATAATTTCTGCGCCTCGCTGTGGCCGTTTTCAATATAGGAATAGCCGCCGAATTCGCTCAGAATATAAATCCTGCCTTCCTTTGTCGGTCTCACACGGAACGGAAGGAAGTATTCATGAATACTGGTGAAGTCTCCCGCACCCTGATCAAACCAGCCGCTGGCACTGTCGATCAGACGGGTGGAATCATATTCTCTGATATGATCCGTGACCTCTTTTGAATCAAACTGTCCCCAGCCCTCATTGAACGGACACCATGCGAAGATGCATGTGCAGTTATACAGATTGTCCAGCATTCCGTCAAGCTCTCCGTAATAAACCTGCCTGGCGCGCTTGTCGCTTCTGCCAAGTCTGGGATTGTCATGATCTTCCTGCTTGAAGCCGATGGTGGGCATGACCGTCTGCCACTTATAATCATAAACACCGCCGCTGGGCATATCCTGCATGACAAGAATTCCCAGTCTGTCGCAATGGTAATACCACCTTCTGCATTCCACTTTTACATGCTTTCTGAGCATGTTGAAACCCATCGCCTTGATTTTGTTCAGTTCATAAATCATCGACTCATCAGCCGGGAATGTCATCAGTCCATCCGGTGTATAGCCCTGATCCAGAAGACCGCTGAAAAACAGAGGACGGTTGTTCAGACAGAAGCGCACGGTTCCTTCCTTGTCATGGCCGGAGGAAAACTTGCGCATGCCGAAATAGCTTTTGACCACGTCATCCTCGGTCTGCACATAAAGGTCATAGAGAAACGGATCCTGCGGGGTCCATGGATGAACCTCATCAAGTTTTGCCTCATAATGCATGGTATTGGTGATGCCGCGGTGCACGATGGTTCCGTTTGCGCTGATCACGATATGCGCCTGTTCAAAATTGCCGGCGAAATCAAACGAAACGGATGAAAAATCATAGTCCGGCGTGATCTTGATATCATGCACGGCATGCTCGGGAAGATCCTCAAGCCATACGGTCTGCCAGATGCCGCTTGAAGGTGTGTACCACATTCCGCCGTGTTCCAGCTTCTGCTTGCCATAGGCATACTCGCCTTTGTCGCTGTCATCAATGCAGCGAACCATCAGCGAATTCTGGTATTTGATCATACTGGAGATATCAAAGCCGAACGGGGTATAACCGCCTTCGTGGGAGCCGACCTCAATGCCGTTCATATAAACCGTGCAATACTGGTCCACCGCCTCAAAATTCAGCCAGGTGTGCAGGATGGAGGGCTTGTATGCAAACTGTTTGCGGTACCATAAAGCTTTGCCGGGTTCCAGCTGCTCATCGGCATGGGAAAGCTGAGAGCCAAGTGCAAAAGGAACGATGATTTTCTTCCAGTTCGAAGGTACCGGTTCACCGTTTTGTTCGGTAATCTGGTATTCCCAGACGCCGTTCAGATTTGTATAGCTGTCCCTTTGCAGCTGCATGCGCGGATATTCCTGCAAAGGTGCTCTGAGATCGATATTTTTTCCCCACTCCGTGAACAGTTTCATGGCTGCTTCCTTTCAATGCGCCTAATGCACAGTCCGCTTATTTTTTCAGAATGAATTTCCGGATGCCTGCCGCGATCAGAAATGATGCCAGCGAAACGGCATGCAGAATGACGGAAACCAGAATAATCGCCGCATTCATATTGGCAAAATCAGCCGGTGCGCTGACATAGCCGGCATAATACATACAGATGGTGAAGGAGACAGCCACCATGATAAACTGGGCTGTCTTTAACATAATCCCCTCATTGCGCACAACATTCAGACACAACGGCAGAGCGGCTGCCACGAGCAGTTCAAGAATGAAGCCCGGCCCGCCGGTTGTGAACACCGTTGAAATCATCATATACAGGATGAGCAATGCCATCACAATACCGCCGCCGATACCGCATGCAAGACTCATCAAAAAAGATCTGAGTTTCTCATTCATATTCTTTTCCATCTGGTTTACGGACGGCCAGTAAGACCATCCATAACATTCTACAATGATATGACGTCTTTTCCACAGGAATCATCCCTCTTTCGCCAAAGAAAACCGCTCCTTTTCAGGAACGGTTCTGTTTCGGATCTCAGGCAGCGGTTACTTCCGGCTGCACATTTTTCTTTGAACTGAAATCGGCGGAGATGTCTTCACCCTTGACGACCCGCTGAATCTGTTCAGCTGTCAGGGTTTCATATTCGATCAGCGCTGCCGCGATTCTTTCCAGTTCATCGCTGTGGGCTTTGATGATTTCCATCGCCTTGTCATGGCAGCCGTTGACGATCTTTCTGACTTCCTGGTCGATTTCATAAGCCACCTCACCGGAGACATTGTTCGGTGAATTGTAGTCTCTGCCAAGGAAGACATTCTCATTGCCGCTGTTGTATTTGATCGGTCCGAGATCACTCATACCATAGAGAGTGACCATGTCCTTGGCCAGATTGGTCGCTCTTTCGATATCATTGACCGCACCGGTGGTGACATCATCGAAGAACATTTCCTCGGCAACACGTCCGCCCATATAGGAGGTGATGGATGCCATCAGATCATTCTTCGTATTCATCATCTTTTCCTCTTTCGGGGTCATCAGGTTATAGCCGCCTGCCTGACCGCGGGGAATGATCGTGACTTTCTGAACAACCTGCGCATTTTCAAGGAAGAGACCGACAATCGCATGTCCGCTCTCATGATATGCAACGAGTTTCTTGGTCTTTTCATCATAGGTGCGGCTGACTTTGGCCGGTCCCATCATGACTCTGTCAATTGCCTCATCGATATGACCCATATCGATTTCATCCGCATTCTCACGGACAGCGAGGATCGCCGCCTCATTGAGGACATTTTCCAGATCGGCACCGGAGAAGCCCGGTGTTCTCTTGGCCAGCGCGTCAAGGTTGATATCCTTGGCGAAATGCTTGTTTCTGGCATGGACATTGAGGATCGCCTCTCTTCCCTTACGGTCAGGAAGGGATACCGTGATCTGTCTGTCAAATCTGCCGGCTCTTAACAAAGCGGGGTCAAGGACATCGGGACGGTTGGTCGCCGCGATGACGACGATACCGGTGTTGTCCTCCATACCGTCCATTTCAACCAGCAGCTGGTTCAGAGTCTGTTCACGCTCATCGTGTCCGCCGCCGAAGCCTGCGCCTCTTTGACGGCCGACCGCGTCGATTTCATCGATAAAGATGATGCACGGAGCAGTCTGCTGCGCCTTCTTGAACATGTCACGCACACGGGATGCGCCGACACCGACGAACATTTCCACGAAGTCTGAACCGGAAATGCTGTAGAAAGGCACATTCGCCTCTCCGGCCACTGCCTTGGCAAGCAGTGTTTTACCGGTACCGGGATGACCGCTGAGCAATACGCCCTTGGGAATGCGCGCGCCCATCTTTTCGAATTTCTTGGGATATTTCAGATAATCGATGATCTCAGCCATTTCCTGCTTTTCCTCATCGCATCCGGCCACATCCGAGAATCTGACCCTGATCTTGCCCTCGAGCCTTGCCCGGCTCTTTGAGAATTCAAACGCACGGTTGTTTGCGCCGCCCGCACCGTTCATCCGGTTGATCATCCAGAAGGCAAATCCGCCGAACAGCAGGAACGGGATCAGCGACAGCAGCGCGTCGAGGAATACATTCGACGCCTCGGAATCGATTACCGTGATCTTTGCACCGTCGAGATCCTTGATCAGCGCCTCAATTTCGGTGCTGGTGGAAGGGATCGTGGATGTGAAGACCACCTGCTTGTCACTGCTGTTGGTATATACGCCTTTGACGGTAGTGACATTGGTGCCCACCGAGATCTGACTTTCCTTGATTTTCTCATTCTGGAGAGTTGTCTTCAGCTGTTCATATGACAGCTGGGATGTAGTGCCTGATCCATTGAGACTGAACAGGCTCAGCACCGCCACCAGAATGATCAGATACGGCAGATAATTGATCAGTCTGTTTCTCTGCATTGATTTACTCCTTGTCCTGATAGCATTCAGGTTTCAGAACGCCGATAAACGGAAGACATCTGTATTTCTGATTGAAATCCATTCCGAAACCGATCACAAATTCATTGCCGACTTCAAAGCCGATGTAATCCGCTTTCAAATGATTCACACGGCCTGAAGGCTTATCCAGAAGTGTGACAATCTTCACACTTGCGGCTCCTCTATGATAAAGCAATTCAATCACCGACTGAATTGTTTTGCCCGTATCAACGATATCCTCGACAAGGAGAATGTCCCTGCCGCCGACAGCTGTATCAAGGTCCTTGATGATTCTGATCTCACCGCTGGAATGTCTGCCCACATAGCTGGAGACATCCATGAAATCATATTCGATATCCAGATCGATATTTTTGGCAAGCTCCGTAAAGAACGGAACCGAGCCTCTCAGAAGGCCGACCAGAAGCGGAGCGCTTCCCATTTTCTTATAATCCTCGGTGATGACTGCCCCGAGTTCCTTTGCCTTGTTTTCAATTTCCTCTTCTGTGACCAGAATCTTGTCAATGTCTTTATCAGCCCACATATAAGCTCCTTTATTTCAAGTATGAACCAGTTAATTGTAACACATTGAAATCAGGGCTGACAGAGAAATGAGAGACATCACATCCCAGTCCCGGAATCATAATAATTTTCTGTTCACGGTTCACAACCGCCGGCCATGTCTTGCGCAGATAAAGCGGAATATGGCGGTCGATGAAGAAGCGGTGAACCTTCTTTGTGCCAAAGCGCATTTCGATGCAGTCGCCCTTTTGCACATTGCGGATGGTCAAAGGAAAATCATCCTCACTCACACTGAGCGCATTGACACCCACGCAAGGCGGATCAATGCGGAAACACGGCGCCCCATCAAAGGCAAGCAGCTGCGCTTTATCACGGAATGTGTAACTGTAAGGCTCAGCGGGAATCACCATGAAGAACATGCCGTCCTGCTGGACCAGATGTCTTTCATCCACCGCAATGTCAAAATCATTCTTTGTCATCAGCACACCGTCAATCTGACGGATGAAGGAAAGCGAATAATGTTTTTCCTTTTCAATCATCTTCCGGATCAGGCCCAGACGGTCATCCTCATCCATTCTGCGGAAAGCGGACAGCTCTGCCTTGCCATCGCGGATCAAAGCGCCGACACGGCAGCTTCTTTCCTGCATGACCGCATTCTTCATGCGGATTTCGCGCAGCACCATATCACGCTGTGCCCTGCTCAAAGGAGCGACGATCTGATGGCGGATCCGGTTGCGTGAAAGAGATTCATCATTGTTTGTGTGATCGATATAATACGGAATGCCATGTGCGCGGCAGTATGCGGTAAGATCCGCTTTTGTTTTCGAAAGCAGCGGACGTTTGACCAGCACCCCTTTGTACATCATGTCCTCTTTCAGACCGTAATAAGAAGGCACAAGATTCTTTTCCTCCTGCATGAAATATGTTTCCAGCAGATCATCCTCATGATGGGCGACGAGCACTCCGCGTAACCCGTTCTCACGGACGGTCTTTGCGAACCAGTCATAGCGCCATGTGCGGGCGGCGGCTTCGAAATTCCCCGAATATTCAAACGGTGCGTTCAGCACATGAAGCGGAACATTGTTTTCCGCGCAGAAACGGCGGATAAAGGATTCCTCCTCATCCGCCTGTTCTCTGTGGTGATAATTCACATGGGCAGCCTCGCAGGCAGTGCCGTTTTCAATGCACATTGAAAGCAGAGCCATTGAATCAGGCCCCGCAGATACAGCCACCAGCCATGTGCCTTCCAGTCTTTCCATAAGTATGGTAACAATCTTACCATGGATTACGGCTGTTCAGCGGTATCATTCATAAACATCACTTCCAGCATCCGCTTCTGGGCGGTGATAAACAATGTGCTGTCCGTCGGAATATGCGCCTTGATGTCGATCACTCTTGCCGTGTTGACATAGCGCAGGTCATTGAGAAACAGCACGGACAGCTTGTAAAGACCTTCGACCTTTCCGATCCGCATGAGGTTTTTCTTCCCGGCCGGATTGTCGATGGGATCATATGCTTTCGCATAGGTTGCGCTGTTGCTGGTCATCGGGATCACCAGCGCTTTCTTTGCGCAGATTGACATGACCAGTCCGAAATGCTGATAACCGGCTTCATTGAGATACTGCTGGCCGAAATCCATATAGCAGATATCACCGGGTTCCACGTAGATGCCCATGTCCTCTCCGGAGAAATATCTGGATCGTTCCACCCAGTTGGCTTCGGAGATCATACTGCCCTCGGCGGTCTGCGGAGCAATCGCCTGATACAGGTCATTGCGGTAACGCATATAATTCCGCCAGAGCTCGCTTTTGTAATCTTTCATAATAAAAGCTCTCCCTTCATTTATTATTTTCACTCCGGGAGAGCTGATACCCTGTTACATTTTCCGTAACGGCTGATCTGATTCCTGAACGATATATACCGGACGCTTCTTGACTTCCAGATAGGTTTTCGCCAGATACTGGCCGATAATGCCTGTGCAGAACAGCTGCACACCGCTGCAGAACAGCATGATGCAGACCATCGACGGCCATCCGGCGACCGGATCGCCGAAGATCAGCTTGCACACAATGATGAACACAAGGCCTGCCATGGAGATCAGGAAGAAGATAATTCCTGCCCACGCGGCGATTTCGAGCGGTTTGACCGTATAGCCGACCAGCCCTTCAATGGCATAATAGGTCAGATCCTTGAAACTCCATTTGGTCCTGCCTGCCGCCCTGTCCGCATGCTCATACGGAATCCATTCTGTCCGGAAACCGACCCATGCGAAGATTCCTTTTGAGAAGCGGTTGTATTCAGTCATGGAAAGGACCGCATCCCTGACCTGCTTTGTCATCATCCGCAAATCACGGACTCCTTCTGCGAGATCAGGATTGCCCGAACGGTTGATCAAAGCATAGAACCTTCTTGCAAACCAGCTGCGCACAACCGGTTCCCCGTCTCTGTTCATACGTCTGGCAGCGGCGCAGTCCGCTTTATTGGACACAAGGATGTCCGCCATCTGTATCAGCATTTCCGGCGGGTCCTGCAGATCCGCATCCATGATTGCGATATAGTCTGTGTCCGCGGCCTGAAACCCGGCATAAAGAGCTGCTTCCTTGTCGAAATTGCGGCTGAATGAAATGTAGTGGACTGCGGGGTTCTCCGCATTCATAGCTTTCAGGATCCGCAGTGTGCCGTCCTTGACAAAATATATCCGGTTTCAATTCCGTATTTTTCGCGGATTGTCTCAATGACCGGGGCGGTTCTTTCCATGAACAGGTGCAGAACCTCCTCCTCATTGAAACAGGGAATGATCAGACTCGGACGCATAGGCAACAACTCCAACAGTTAAATCCGGTAAATGAAGGCAAGTATGAATGAACCGCTCAGATAGGCAAGTGAACACACAATCAGGACATAGAGAATCTGGGCCTGAACCACATGGTTCTTGCGCAGCATCTTCTCATAGTCCACGGCGGACATTCCATACCAGGACGCAGCGAGACAGATCAGATAAACAGCTGTCTTTGCGAGAAAGTGAGACAGTTCCATTATTTGGTTCCGAAAATTCTGTCTCCGGCATCACCGAGACCCGGCACGATATAACCGATCTCGTTCAGCTTTTCATCGAGGGCTGCCAGATAGACATCGACATCCGGATGCGCTGTGCGGACTGCCTTGACGCCTTCCGGTGCGCCGACCAGGCAGACAAGTTTGATATTCTTTGCGCCGCGCTTTTTGATCATGGTGATGGCATCAACTGCGGAACCGCCGGTGGCGAGCATCGGGTCAACAACCATGACAACAGCATCTTCCAGATTCTTCGGGAACTTTGCGAAGTATTCATGCGGTTCGAGGGTTTCCTCATCTCTGTACATGCCGATGAAGCCGACCTTCGCAGTCGGAACCAGTCTTCTGATTCCATCGAGCAGGCCGATACCGGCGCGCAGAATCGGAACGATCACGACTTCCTTGGAGAGTTCATAACCGACACACGGTCCCATCGGTGTTTCGATGTCAACCGGCTTGATCGGCAGATCACGGCAGACCTCATAAGCCATGAGTTCGGCGATCTCATCGAGATTTTCGCGGAAATCCTTTGTGCCGGTTTCCTTGTTGCGCATGATTGTCAGTTTATGAGTAATCAGCGGATGATTCAGTATATCAAGCATTTTGATAATCCTCCTGTTGCTTTCTTCCATAAATGATATTCCAAATGAAGGTGCGCTTGCAAGCCGGTGTATAATTGAAATATGAAGATTCTGATTGCGCCGTTGATTGTCAATGCGAAAGCTGACGCCACATATCACTTCACAAGAACACTGTGTGATCTTTTGTCGTCCCGCCAGCACGCCGTGGCAATCAGCACATCCCGTGACAACAGCATTTCCACCGCTTCACTTTATGATGCGGCAGAGCCGAATGAACCGCTGTTCTTCACGCGTGAAAAATATTGTTATGAGGAGTGGATGTACGGCTGCGGCGCATCATCAAAAGATTATCTTCTGAATGACCTGGAATGCATCGAAAGCGCCATCGACCAGTTCAGGCCTGACATTATCATTGTCATGGACAGAATCGCAGCGGTGATCGCGGCCAGAAAGAAAAAGATTCCATGCGTCTGCATTGTCAATTCCACCATCTACCGCACCGCCTCCTTCGCAGTCCGCATTCTTCAGCCGGTCAACCAGGTGCTCTCATCCGAAGGCTTTGAACAGGTGTTCCGGATCAGCGATCTTTATGATTATTGTGCGGAACGCGTGGTTTTCGGCGCCGTTCAGATTCAGCCGATGCCGCTGGATGCCAATTTCAGGCGGTTCGGCACAGTCAGTCTGCAGACGGAACTTTACGATGACCCCAAAGGCATTTATATCAATTTCTCGGAAATCGCCCGCAAGCCGGCGGCGCTCAGAAAGATGATCATTGAAGCTTTCTCAGGTGCCCCCTATCCGGTCTATGCATGCATTGACACACTCGCATCCGAGAAAGTCCAGAATATCCATTTCCTTGCATCACACCGTGATGATGTGCTGCGGACAGCTTCCGTCTGTATCCATGACGGCAATGATTTCATCTGTGATGCATGTGCCAAGGATGCCATTCCCCAGCTGATCATCACCGATCACAGCTATGGCCGCACATCGGTTGCGCTGGCTGCGCGCAGATACGGATTCGGCATCATGGCAGACGAGGATGAGCTTTCCGTTGCCGGCCTTTATGAAAACTACCGCAGGCTGGTTTCGTCCTCCCGCTTTCATGAAAATGCGGCCCTGATCCGGGATGAGGTGATCAGTCTGGGCGACTTCATCGATTTCCACCGTTTCCTGACAAATCGATTCAAAAAGTAAAAAAGAACGGAAGCTCCGTTCTTTTTTGATGAGTCATATCAGATCAGGTTCAGGTATTTGAATGCGTTGTAGAGGCCGTCGTCATCCACATCGGTTGTGATATAATCAGCCGCTTCCTTGATCTCAGGACCGCCATTGCCCATCGCAACATTGAATGCGCACAATTCGAACATGGAGAGATCGATCTTCGCATCACCGAAGGAGATGGTATCCTTCTGATCCGCACCGAGGTGTTTCAGCAGAACTTCAATGGCATGTTTCTTGGTGATGCCGGTGGGGCCAAGATCTCCAAACAGAGCGAGTTCGCCCTTGCCGCCCCATGTGTTGGCAATCAGATCAGGGAATTCTGTTTTGGAATCGAGATGATCCTGGTAGGAGCTCAGGATGAAGCTGATCTTGTTCACGTCCTCGCGATAGAGGTCCTCACCCTGCAGATGAATGAAGGAATTGACAAATCCGCTTGCGGAAGCCTGTGCCTTTGCCATGTCAGCGCCTTTGCCGGTCGCATATTTGATCATGGTTGCAGGTCCCTGCTCGAGCATGTAGTCATTGCAGTACATGCCGGAATTGGCTTCCAGATAAAAGCCGAGATGTCTCTCATTGCACCAGTCAACGATGTGCTTCACATCCGCCTTTGACAGGCCCTGATGCATGACCACTTCACCGCCGTCTTCCACATAGGCGCCATTGCCGCCGATCATTCCGTCCAGCTCAGGCAGATCACGCTGCTCGATTTCAGCTTTGGAGCAGCCAGTGCAGATATAGACTCTGTGTCCGTTCTTTCTGGCAAGTTCCACCGCCTTCTTCGCGCTTTCCGGGCAGACTGTATTGTAATTGATCAGAGTTCCGTCGACATCAAGAAATACGATTTTGCTCATTATTATTCTCCTTTTTCCGCTAGAAATTATAACAGACAAAACGGATGATTGGCTTTTTCACACAATTAAAAAACGCAGCTGCCTGCGTTTTTGAGTTTCTTATTCGAACGGGAATCTGTCTGTCAGTTCAATGACCTCGCGGCGCACTCTTGCCTTGAGCTCATCGTCATCCTTGTTCTTGAGGACTTCCGCGATCCATTTGCCGACCTGTTCGAATTCGGCTTCTTTGAATCCCTTGGTGGTCATGGCTGCTGTGCCAAGACGGATGCCGGAAGTGACATTGGGCTTCTGGGTATCGAAGGGAATCGCATTCTTGTTGACGGTGATGTTCACTTCATCCAGCGCAACCTCGGCGTCTCTGCCGCTGATGCCCATGGACATTGTGTCAACCAGAATCAGATGGTTGTCGGTGCCGCCTGAGACAAGACGGAAGCCTTCGTCATTGAGCGTTTTTGCCAGTGTCTGGCAGTTAGAGAGCAGCTGTCTGATATATTCCTTGTATTCCGGCTGCATTGCCTCATAGAAACATACGGCCTTGGCTGCGACGATGTGGCACAGCGGACCGCCCTGAATGCCCGGGAAGATGGCCTTGTCAACTGCCTTGGCATACTGTTCCCTGCACAGAATCATACCGCCGCGGGGGCCTCTGAGTGTCTTATGGGTTGTGGTTGTGACAAAGTCTGCATAAGGCACAGGATTCATATGATATCCGGCTGCGACCAGACCCGCAATATGAGCCATATCAACCATTAACATGGCGCCGGCATCATCCGCGATCTTTCTGAACGCCTTGAAATCAAGTTCTCTTGCATAAGCGGAGGCACCGCAGACAATCAGCTTCGGCTGCAGTTCCATGGCAGCTTTTCTGACGGCGTCATAATCGATGCATTCGGTATCCTTGTCGACACCGTAGGAATAGAAGTCATAGAGCTTTCCTGAGAAGGAAACCTTTGCGCCATGGGTCAGATGACCGCCGGCCGCCAGATCCATACCCAGCACCTTGTCACCGGGCTTGAGCACACTCATGTATACTCCCATGTTTGCCTGGCTGCCTGAATGCGGCTGGACGTTTGCGTGATCGGCGCCGAAAAGTTCCTTTGCGCGGTTTCTGGCAAGATCTTCCACGTCATCCACATTGACGCATCCGCCGTAATATCTGTGGCCGGGATAGCCTTCCGCATATTTGTTGGTCAGAATGGAGCCGGCTGCTTCCCTGACATCCTTTGAGCAGAAGTTTTCAGATGCGATCAGTTCAATGTTGTTTTTCTGGCGAAGATATTCCGCCTGGATCATTGATTCGAGTACCTTGTCTTTCATTCGTTCTCCTTCCAATCCGGTGCCTGAGCGAGAACATGCATGACCTGTTCCTCACTCACCGGGCCTTTCCGCAGGATTTTCACCTGTTCTTTTGAACAGTCGATAATCGTGCTGGCCTCGTGAAACGTCGGTATGCCATTCATAATACCATCCAATCCCATACATGCAAGCTCAATTTCATCAGGTGTCTCACATGTTTTTTCACCGGAGCGGTTGGCGCTGGTCATCAGCAGCGGACTTCCGGCTGCGCGGATCAGTTTTTCCAGCGCATCGCTTGTCGCCATGCGGATGGCGAGGGTGGGCATCCCGCCATTGACGAAATCCGGAATCTCTTTTCTTTTTTCCAGGATCACGGTAACCGGGCCGGGCATGAATGCCTCAATGACCTTTCTTCCGTTTTCATTCACGCATGCGATCGATTCAATCTGTTCCAGATCGCAGCACATCACCGGGAAGGCTTTGTCCTTCGGCCTGTGTTTGATATCGCGCAGTTTTTCCTGCGCATTCAATGAGTCCATTCTTGCGCACAATCCGTGAACGGTATCTGTCACCACCGAAATCACCCCTTCATCACGGAGTATCTGCGCCATTTCTTCTGTGTCATAAGGATCAAAACGTCTGATTCTGTTTACCATGTCAGTCCATCTCCTCTGCTGTATGTATTTTCATCCATGAAGTATCCGTCCGCAACGGCCGGAATATCAACCGGAAGTTTTCCCGTCGGTGTGACTTTTCCGAAGATCACATCCATTGCACCGGCCAGATTGGGTCCGTATGTGCCAAGCGGATTGAATGAATCATCACAATCGGGAAGCCCGAATTGATTGTAGACAGTAAGCAGCGCATCCGCCTCACGCAGCAGCGGCAGATCATACGGAAGCGCGCAGCTGATCACAATCACGCTGATGCCGTATTCATGGGCAGTGCTGATCAGATCAGTGACCGCCGGAATCTGGCCGTTATTGTATGTGTCGATCAGATCGGCGCTGTACATGGAATCCGTCAGGATCAGCACATCGGTGTTTTCCAGTTCCTCATAGATTTCCGGATAGCCTTCTGTCCAGTTTCCGTTGATCACACTGACGTATGCATCCGCGGGAATGAAACCTTCCGCTTCCAGAAGGCTGTATGCATGCGCAAGCATGTTTGTCTGGCTTTTATTCATGCCGGCAAGCATGAACCGCATGCCGCTTTGCGCCTGCAGCGGAAGCACGCCGTTGTTTTCCACAACCGTGGCCGCCTCATCGCTGAGACGCCGCTGCGCCTGCTGATGGGCATCGCTTGCCACGATACTGTTCACAGCCGCCTTCATCTGCGCTGTGCTTTGTTCATCATATTGCGCATCCATGATCCCGTTTTCATATTTCAGTGTCAGAATCCGCAATACCGCCTCGTCCACGCGTGAAAGCGGAATTCTGCCCTCTTCGATCATGCCGATGAATCCTTCCATATAGGATTCCATTTCAGCCAATGAATCCGTGCCGGCCACATTCACCGGCATCAGCAGCATATCCACTCCCGCATTCAGGGCAAGCGCCGCCGCATCCATCGGATCAAAATGAACTGCCAGCGCATCCATGATCATCGCATCCGTGATGATCACCCCTTCAAATCCGAGTTCACCGCGGACAATATCGGTCAGGATTGTCTTTGACAAAGTGGCGGGCAGACTGATCTCAGTACCGTCATAGATACTGGTATAAACACCCTTTTCAATTAACGGGAACTGGATATGGGCTGTCATGATCAGATCATCATAGCCGCCTTCGATCATTCTCCTGAAAGGAATCAGGTCGGAATCAGCCAGCTCATTTTTTGTTTTTTCAATCAGCGGCAGACCGGTATGGCTGTCCGATGCGGTATCGCCATGTCCCGGGAAATGTTTCAAGGAAGAAACAATATGACTGTGATTCAGGCCTTCCGTATATGCCTGCGTAAACAGTGCCGTTGTCTGCGGATCATCCGAAAAAGCGCGCACTCCGATCACCGGATTGGCCGGATTGGAATTGACATCCGCCACCGGCGCAAAATCCGTATTGAAGCCAAGAGCTGCCAGCTCATCGCCGATGATCTGCGCCGCCTCATATGCATTTTCCGGATTTCCCGTGGCTGCCAGGGCCATGTTTCCGGGGGTGGCTGTGCCCGAAACAAGCCGGTAAATGGAGCCGCCTTCCTGATCGGCACTGACCAGCATCGGCACGCCTCCGTCACTCATGACCGCCGCCTGGAAATCGCGGGTCAGCTGAACGGTCAATGCATTGTCATATGTGATGTTTTCGGTGAACAGACAGATACCGCCGAAATGATATTTCGCAAACAGTCCTCTCACTTCATCATTCATCACCGTGAAGTTTTCACCGTTCCATGTCCGCACCGCCATGTTCACAATCTGGCCTGCCTTATCCCGCAGACTCATCGAGGCGAGCAGTTCTTCAGCCTTGTCGCGCGCAGTCGGTTCGGGAGTTTCCTGCGGCAATGTTGTTTCTTCAATCTGTCCGGATTCCTCCGCTGCTGTTGCTGGTTCTTTGACTTCCTTCCCGGCACATCCGCATAACATGCATGCGGCCGCGGCAAACATTAAGGCTGCTTTTCTGAGATCCATGAGCATTCTCCTCAAACGGCGGCCTTTCAGCCGCCGTCATTTCATTATTTCTGTCTGACGATTTCACCGTTGTTCTTGTAGATACTGAACTCGGGGACAACGCCTCTGACGCATGAAGTCGGATAGACCCGGCTGTTTCTGCCGATGACGGTGCCCGGATTCAGAACGGAGTTGCAGCCGACCTCGACATAATCGCCGAGCATCGCACCGAACTTCTTCATACCGGTTTCGATATTCTCACCCTGGTTGTGAACGACGACAAGCGCCTTGTCACTTTTGACATTGGAAGTGATTGAACCCGCGCCCATGTGGGATTTGTAACCGAGAATGGAATCGCCGACATAGTTGTAATGCGGTGTCTGCACGTTGTCAAAGAGGATCACATTCTTCAGTTCGCAGCTGTTGCCGACCACACAGTTGGCGCCGACAAGAGCGCTGGAACGGATGAATGCGCAGTGTCTGACCTCTGTATCCGGACCGATGATACAGGGTGCGCCAAGGTATGCGGAAGGGAAAACCTTCGCGGTTTTATGAACCCATACATGTTCGCTGACCTCATCGTATTCCTCTTTGTCCAGCTTTTCGCCAAGCTCGATAATCAGGTCCTTGATTCCCTTGAGAGCTTCCCAGGGATATGTGTACTGTTCCAGGTATTCTTTTGCAATGGTGTGATCAAGATCGTATAAGTCTTTGATTGTATACATTTTCTTACCTCCCCCCAAATATGTGTATACGCAGTGTTTTTTCAATATGTGCCGGAAACCTTTTTCAGCTTTCCGATCAGAACATATCTGCCATCAGTTATATCATATGAACATGTTGACAGCATCAGGATCTGATCTTCAGGTGTGAAGGTTTCCTGCGAGACGAAATCAGAACGCGCAATGAAATCATTGACGTAAGCCGCATATTCCTCATCGCTCCCGAATGAGAGCTGCACATAGCCGGCGGTGCCGGAAGTGACATATCCGGCCAGCGGATACATTTCATACTCCGCATCCGGCGTATGGATCAGGAATTTCTGATGTGTATCATAATAGCTTTGATTCTTGTAATTCTCAACCTCGGCGAACATCAGCGGATCATCGAGCATGTGATGACCGTAGAAGACGGTTACCCGGTCAGAGAAATCCGTCTGATTGTTCACATCGATAAAGATCGTGCCGGCATCATTGTAAGTCCCGTCAGGCAGATGCTTCAGAAACCACACATTGTCATCGCCCTTGATGACGGGGTAATCAATCGTGCTGTCCTCCAGTTCAATCCACGCGAAGAAGCCCGGATTGATCGCCTTCAGACCCTCCCAGTCAATTTCCCGCTTGGGGACCGGCTGAGCGCCTTCGTCAATGAGTTCATGAGTCGGTTTTTTGGCAACCATCTGATTAATATCACTGTAAGATTTTCCGGCAACCCGGTACTTTTCGGTCTCCTTCCACAGTCTGTATCCGCTGTATGCGGCGGTGCTTAAGGAAATCACCAGAATGAGATCCAGGATCAGTTTGCCTGCCTTTGTAAGTTTCTTTTTCTTCTTTGCCATCGTCTGCTCCGGTTTTAATCATACTGCACAGTGTTTTTTTTCTTCAAGATTTTTAAAAGCCGCAGTTATTAAAAAAGGATCCGCTCAGGAATCCTTCCGGTTCAGATTGAAATATACAAAGAGCATCCGGTCCTTGCCGTTCATGTCACGGACGATTTCATAATCCGCTTCCGGCAGCATCTCCTCCACGAGCCTGCTCATGCGCTCCCGCTGATCCCAGCCCATTTCAAATGCCATGAAGGCTTTCTCCTTGAGAAGGCTGCGGCAGCCGGCAAAGATTTTCCGGTAGAAATAAAGACCGTCAGAGCCGCCGAACAAGGCCACATGCGGTTCAAAGTCGACAACCGATTTTTCCATCTGCTCATCGGCGGGGATATAGGGCGGATTGGAGATCAGAATATCCAGTTTCACGCCTTTCTGAATCAGCGGTTCGAGCATATCGCCGGCGGTGAATTCAATCTCTGCACCGTTGATATCCGCATTCTTTCTGGCGGTTTCGAGCGCTTCCTCGCTGATATCGGTTGCCCGCATGCGCACTTTGGGCTCTTCCAGCGACACCGCAATCGCGATCGCACCGGAGCCGGTGCCGACATCGGCGCATTCCACTGTTTCATAATCGGGGAAGAACTCATCGATCCGCGCAAGAATCTGCGCGCACAGTTCTTCGGTCTCAACCCGGGGAATCAGCACATCGCCGTTGACGATCATCTTATATCCGTAAAACCAGCTGTAGCCGAGCACATGCGCCATCGGTTCATCATTCAGAATGCGCTTCATGCCCGCATCGAATTCCGCTTCCAGTTCCGGGGGCATCTCTTCATTGAAATTGGCATAGAGGTTATAGCGCTCCCGCTGGGAGATCTCGACCAGATAAGCCATCACGGTTTCGGCGGGGATATCATTCTGATCACAGAGCCTTTCGTATTTTCTCACACTGTCTGAAAATCTGCTCACTGTGCATTCTCCTCAAGTTTTCTCTTTTCCTCTTCCGCCAGCAGGGCTTCGATGATCCCGTCGAGCTTGCCTTCCATGATCCTGTCAAGCTGGGTGATGGTCAGACCGATCCTGTGATCGGTGACGCGGTTCTGCGGATAGTTATATGTGCGGATTTTTTCCGATCTGTCGCCGGTGCCGATCTTGGCACGGCGGATCTTTCCTTCCTCTTCTTCTTTCTGCCTGCGCAATTCCTCATAGACGCGCGCACGGATCAGACGCATCGCCGTTTCGCGGTTTTCGATCTGGCTGCGTCCCTCCTGGCAATTGACCGTGATGCCGGTGGGCAGATGCACGATTCTGACCGCACTGTCGGTCTTGTTGATGTGCTGGCCGCCGGCGCCGGAGGCACGGTGGGTTTCAATGGTCAGATCCTTCGGATCGATTTCAATATCCTCTTCCTCCGCTTCCGGCTGACATAACACGGTTGCGGTGCTGGTGTGAATTCTGCCCTGCGCCTCGGTCTTGGGAACTCTCTGGACGCGGTGCACACCGGATTCATATTTCAGTTCCCGATAGACATCGGTGCCCTTGACGGAATAGATAATCTGGGAAAAGCCTCCGGCTTCGGAAACGGAAGCCTCCATCACCTGAATCTTCCATCCTTTTGATTCGGCATATTTTGTATACATGCGGTAAAGATCACCGGCGAAGATATTGCCTTCATCACCGCCTGCACCGCCTCTGATTTCCATGATTGCATCATGATCGTCATCGGGATCGCGGGGAATGAGAAGGTGCTGGATGTGCTCGAGAAGCTTATCCCGTTCCGGTTCACATTCCTCTTTCTCCATCCTGGCCATCTCTCTGAGCTCTTCATCATTTTCATGAAGCATCTCATCCGCCTGTTCGATTCTTTCATCCAGACTTCTGAGCTGCACCCAGGCATCCACCGCCTGTTTGAGCGAAGCCTGTTCGCGGGACAGTCTGGTCAGTTTTGAGGGGTTGCTGTAAACCTCCTCTTTCAGCATTTCATTGCTGATGTCGTTGTATCTGTTTTCGATTTCGGTCAGTTTTGTCCTGACTGCATCCATCGTATCTCCTCCTTAGTCTCTGAGATCCCTGAACTGTTTGTTGATCTGCATGCTGCGATGCAGTCTGCGCAGTGCCTTGGATTCAATCTGTCTGATTCTCTCCCTGGTGACACGGCATTCATTGCCGACTTCCTCAAGTGTTTTCGGTTTGCCGGTACCGTCCAGTCCGAATCTCATTCTGACGATTTTCTCTTCTCTTTCCGGAAGCTCCTTCAATAGCATATCCACCTGTTCACGCAATACGGAACTGTTGGCATAAGCCACCGGGTCCACCGCGCTTGTGTCCTGGATGAAGTCACTGAGCGTGCTGTTATCCTCATCGCCGGCCGGAGATTCCAGTGAAAGCGTGTCCAGGCTGATCTTCTGGATATCACGGATTTTTTCAGCTGTCATGCCGTCGATCTTTGCGGCAATCTCCTCCGCGGTCGGTTCTCTGTTGAGCTCCTGCAGAAGCTGCCGTTCAATCTTCTTGACACGGGTGATCTGCTCGGTCATATGGACCGGCAGACGGATGTCATGGGACTGATCGGCAATCGCTCTGACCATGGACTGTCTGATCCACCATGTCGCATATGTGCTGAAACGGAATCCTTTGGAATAATCAAACTTTTCCACCGCTCTCATCAGGCCGATATTGCCTTCCTGGATCAGATCCTGGAAAGAGAGTCCGCGGTTAAGATACTCCTTTGCCATCGCCACGACAAGTCTGAGATTGCTTGAAATCAAAAGATCTTTGGCTTCCTTGTCACCTTCCGCCACTTTTTTCGCGACTTCGTATTCCTGCTGTGCGCTCAGAAGGGCAATCTGTCCGATTTCTTTCAGATAAACCTTGACGGAATCACCCACCGTTTTGCGTCTGCCTTTTTCAATATAAGGATCCGGTGAATCATCGTCCTCCGGTTCCGTCTCTTCCTCATATCCGCGGTCATTATCCTCTTCGCTTGAAACATCCGTTCCCGCTTCCTCATCAAGCATCTCTTCATCGCTGCTGAAGAAAATCCCCTGCTGCTGCACCCAGTCAAAAAGCTGATCCTCTTCCTCTTCACTGAGATGATTCTTTTCGGCTTCCTCCATCAGATCTTTCTGAGTGATTTCCTCACCTCTTTTGGACCTTTCCAGAAATTCATTACAGACAGCATCCAGAGTTTTCAGTCCACCCTGTTCGTTCTTCATTATTATTACCTTCCTGTCTATATCGGTGAGTCTATTTTACTACATTGCGGGCAATCGAAAAAGTGAAGGAAAATTCACAAAAAAAGGACAGAAGCACGGTTGTTGAAACCGCCTTCTATCCTCCCTGGGGAGGGCAAGTTGAATGGCCTGAAGAAATGATTTCCTTTTCAGGCAGCTTATGCATCGTGTTCGCAGATATAACGGTATCATCCGTTCAGTCACAAAACCGATACAACCCCCAGGGGCAGATACCGCGTTTGCGGATATTTAAAAAGCTGCATCAGCAGCTTCTTATTTGAGTCCGTATTTCTTATTGAACTTTTCAACACGACCCTGAGCCTGAGCGAATCTCTGACGGCCAGTATAGAACGGATGGCAATTTGAGCATGTGTCAACCTTGATTTCCTTCAGTGTTGATCCAGTGACAAATTCGCTACCGCAGCTGGTGCAGACAACCTTCGCCTGATAATACTTCGGATGAGTCTTTTCTTTCATGGTTCGTCTCCCTTCTGCCTTAAGCCTCTATGCGTGCTTAAAGAAAGTGCTTATTAATATTATCACATCGGTTTTTTTGTGACAAGAATAATTCTGTCAGATGTTCTCACGCCAGATCTTCGCGCCGAGCATGCTTAATTTCTTGTCGATTTCCGAATATCCGCGGTCGATATGATAGACGTTTTTGATCGATGTGACACCGTCTGCGATCAGACCTGCGACAATCAATGCCGCTCCGCATCTTAAGTCGGTGGCACTGACACTGGTGCCGTAAAGTTTTGTCGGTCCCTTTATAATCGCACCGGCCGGAATCAGTTCGATATCCGCACCCATCTTTTCGAGTTCCAGACAGTGCTTGAAGCGTTCAATATAAATGGTTTCATTGATTCTGCCTTCGCCTTCCGCCTGGGTCAGCAGCGCTGTCAGAGGCTGCTGAAGATCGGTGGCGAAACCGGGATAAGGCTTGGTTGTAATATCAACGCTCTTCAGATGATCCGAGCGTTCAATGATCACCTTGTCAATGCCGACCTCCATATTCACGCCCATTTCCTTGAGCTTGGAAAGAAGCGCCTCAAGGTGCTGGGGAATGATATTATTGATGACCATGCGCTTTGCCATCGCCGCGGCAATGATGATGAATGTGCCGGCTTCAATGCGGTCGGGAATAATCTCATGGAAGCATCCGGAAAGACTCTTCACACCGTCGATCTTGATCACGTTTGTGCCGGCGCCGCGGATCCGCGCTCCCATTTTGTTGAGAAGGGTTGCGATATCGATGATCTCCGGTTCCTTGGCGGCGTTTTCAATGGTGGTTCTGCCTTCGGCATATACCGCAGCCATCATGATATTGATCGTCGCGCCGACACTGGCGATATCCAGGAAGATCTTGGCTCCCTTCAGTTTTTTCGCCTCGATTGTGTAGCACGCCTTGTCATAGGTGACTTTTGCGCCAAGCGCTTCAAAGCCCTTGAGATGCAGATCGATCGGACGCGGGCCCAGATAGCATCCGCCCGGCATTTTCATGCGTACATGTCCGTATTTTCCAAGCAGTGCGCCCATAAAGTAGTAAGAGGCTCTGAGCTTGGTGACGATATCATCATCCAGATCGGTATTTTCCATATTGGTCGGATCAATGATCAGATGATCATTGGCAACCTCAGTCACTTCCACGTTGAGTATTTTCAGAATATCCGCAAGCGCTTGGACATCGGCGATCTGGGGAATGCCGACAATTGTGACCGGGCCGTTGGCAAGCACCGCCGCCGGAATCAGGGCGACCGTCGCATTTTTCGCACCGGATACAGTCACTTCACCTTCCAGAAGATGACCGCCTTCTATTTTCATAATTTCAGTCATAGGCATTTTCCTTTCTGATCCATTCTGTCAGTTCCTGAATGTCCTTCACGATCAGATCCGCATGACTCTGGTCCTGACCGAAACGCAGATCTTCACGGGCTGCCGTGAAGATACCCGCATTCCTGCCGGCTTCAATGCCGAGGCGGCTGTCCTCATATACAAGACATTCCTTTTTATCCACCCTCAGACTTTCCGCGGCAAGTTCGTAAATATCACCGGCGGGTTTCGGGTGTTTCACGTTTTCGCCTGTTTCGACGAAATCAAACAGATCTTTGATTCCCATCGCTTCCAGGCTGTTTACGATGATGCTCATGGGTGAAGCGGAGCAGACAGCGGTTCTGATTCCCATCTGTCTGAGCGCCTTCAGCGCATCGGGTATTCCTTCGAACATGATTGCTTTGTAATCCAGCGGATGGAGTACATTAAAATACTCTTCGTTGTGCCGGATGATCTCCTGCCGGGGGACCTTGTAATCCAGCAGCTTTTCAAGAAGATCGTAATTTCTCTCCATATCCAGTCCGATCGTCGCATAAACAGCCTCATCCGGACCTGTATAGCCGAACTGTCGCAGCTGATCGATCGTTCCTTCCAGATACCAGCATTCACTGTCATAAAGAATGCCGTCCATGTCAAATAATACCGCTTTGATCATCTGCGGTTATTCTACATGATTCATTCAAGAAAACCAACTGTGTTTAAAGACCTTCCGCGCTCTCCGTATTGCGGCGGCGGTATTCATAGTCCGCTTTCAGCATGGCCGTATGCTTCTCCGTGTCCAGATTGAACACGAGCGCATAAAGCACATCCAGAATATAAAGCAGCGCGGTTCTGGAGCCAAGCACCACCTCACGGGGCTGCGGTTCATAAAACCCGGCCTCAATCACTGTATCAACAAGCCTCTTGAGCGAGGAGGCGGAGGGACCGCTGATCAGAAACACCGGAATGTTCTTCTCCAAAAGAATCCGTGCGCACTGGGCAAGCATCGGCTCTCTGCCGCTGTATGAAATCAGCAGAGCGGCACTGCCGGGCGCCTGGCTGATGGCGCGGCCGGTATTGGTGCCGGGGATATTGCTGATACTGATCTGATATCCCAATGCCTGCAGGCGCGTGGAAATATCCAGGGCGGGCAGGAAGTTTTCCCCATACGCATAAACCGTGAACGGTCTTCCTTCATGAATCTGTGAAGCCAGTTCCATCAGCGGTTCCATGACGATTCCCGAGAATGTGTCGTTGATTGCCTTGTAGCTGAGCTGCATCATTTTGCGTGCCGCCTCCATGGGCGTATCCTTTCCGGAAAACGGCATGGAAACATCCACTTCAATATCATCTGCACCAAGTGTATTCAGCTCTTTGGCAACTTCGACGCACAGTTCCTTGTGTCCGTGGAAACCCAGTTTTTTACAGAAGCGGATGATGGTTGACTTGGATACATAGATCGTTGAAGCCAGTTCATCCAGCGACATATTGACTGCTTTTTCCGGTGATTCGCGGATATATCTGACGATTTCATTTTCAGTCGGAGTCAGGTTTCCCCGATTCTTGATTCTGTCAATCATTTTCATAATTTCATTTTATTTGATCTGTTCATAAAAAAGAAGCTGAATACTCAGCTTCCCGGTTTACAGATTCATCCTCCAAGTACGAAATGTTTAATGTATTGGTAGAGGATGACACATCCGACGAATGTCCATAAATAAACGGACGAGTCGTTCAGATGAAGCTTCTCTCTTCTTGTCCAGATATACCAGATCCCTACCGGAGGAAGAAAG
>CACWLH010000028.1 GCA_902761625.1 uncultured Erysipelotrichaceae bacterium | reverse complement strand
TGGGAAGTCCGATTGAACCGAGGTTGGCAAAGTTGACCGTGGAATGGTACGGATCGGTTTCAACCAGAGCGGGAGGGATATGTCCCTTCTTTTCCAGATAGCAGACCGCATTGAGGATCGGTCTGGAAATGAATTTGGGAAGTGCATTGAATTTGTCCATGACACCGGTGGATTCATCTTTGTAGCTCTTGTTTTTGAGCTTGAGCAGCTGTCTTCTGATCTCATTGTGAAGATCATCGATTGTCCATTCCGGCTTTGCGTGAATGAAGGCAAGCACCTCTCCGCCCTCATCGCTGAATTCCTGCTTGACGGTAAAGGCGGTGCTGATCTCATTGCGCTTGTACATCTTCTTGTTGTGGATGAAGATGGAAAGCTTGGAACGCAGTGTGATTGTTTTCAGGGTAGCCGCAATCAGGCACTGGAAGAGGTTGTACTTATAATCGGGATTGTCCGCATTCTTTTTTTCAATGTATTTGTTCACTTCCGTCAGATCAATGCGGAAGCTGAAAAACGCCTCGTTGTCGCAGCGGTTCGGATACATGAATGGCATAATGAAATGCATCGAATCCACATTTTTCAGATATTTTGCGTCAAATCTGTCGCCCATAATCTTTATCTCCTTTGAACAACAAAGTACATTTTACTCCGATTTTGACAAACAGAATGACATAATTCACTCACATTTAACGAAACAGCACAAATGTCGCAAGTGCGACCAGCCCCTGGCACATGACATTGCAGATTTCAATCACCCAGTGGATTCTTGGATCATAGAGGTTGGCTTTGATGCCGATGAAGCATAGAAACACGAAGAGACAGATTGCCATGAGATACAGATATACCGGAATATTCATATGCACGCTCAATGCGGTCAGGATCAGGGAAATATAGATAAGCAGATAGCCCCCTGCCCCGCACAGAACCGCCGCCGTGTTGACTTTGTGAGTTGCCAGAATAACCACAACAAGGAATGCCGCAACCGCCGCCATCAACATGAACAGCGTCGCTTTTTCAAGATGCGCAATGTGACTGAACAGCGCCAGGCCGCTCAGAAGAATTCCGCTGTTGACAAAGAATACGATACTGACCGGCATTCTGAATTTCATTTTGCCTAGACCCACCAGAAGTTTTCCGGTGGGAATGATAAAGCCGCCGATCAGAGATATGCCGATACCGGCACATAACATCATGAAATGCATCGGTGACATTGTCTTCATGTTATGTATGAGAATCATCGATGTGACAGCGTAAAAGATCGGATTGATGTAATCCAGCAATCCCAGGGCAACCGAAAACTCATTCATTTTCATGTCCGGGGAGGATGTCTGATTCTGGCTCATATGATTTCCTGCCTGTATATAAATACAGTTTCTTTCTGCAACATTTTATCATGTATCGTTTCATAACGTCATATGCAGGCAAACAAAAATCCGGCCATATGACCGGATTGATGTGTTTTAAGGAATTAATACTGAGGCATTGCCGGAGCAGCCGGTTCCTCGTGCGGAATCTCAGCAACTGCAGCCTCGGTTGTGATGAAGAGACCGGAGATGCTGGATGCGTTGAGCAGAGCGCTTCTTGTGACCTTGCAAGGATCGATGATGCCTGCTGCGAACATGTCAGTCCATTCGCCTGTCTTGGCGTTGAAGCCGACATTCTCATCCGCTGCGAGCTGCTGTTCGAGAATCTCATTTCCGTCGAAGCCGGCATTTTCAGCAATCTGCATAACCGGTTCCTTGAGGGATTCGAGAACAACGTTGATGCCTCTCTGAACATCGACGATGTCGCTCTTGACGGTATCCTTGACAGCCTTGTAAGCCTGGATCAGGGCGAGTCCGCCGCCGGTGACGACGCCTTCCTCAACCGCAGCCTTTGTGGCGTTGAGAGCGTCCTCAATTCTCAGCTTCTTGTCCTTGAGTTCTGTTTCGGTAGTGGCGCCGACCTTGATCAGTGCTACACCGTTGCTCAGCTTGCCGAGTCTTTCCTGGAGCTTCTTCTTGTCATAGTCGCTCTTTGTGTTTTCAATCGCGTTCTTGATTTCTGCAACTCTCTGAGCTACCGCAGCCTTGTCGCCTGCGCCGTCGATGATGGTTGTCTTGTCCTTGGAGACAACAACCTTCTTGGCGGAACCAAGATCAGCGACTTTCATATCAGCCAGGTTGGCGTTGAGATCTTTAGCAAAGAATGTAGCGCCTGTCATGGCAGCGATATCAGCCAGCTGGTTCTTCGCATTGTCGCCGAAGCCCGGAGCCTTTGTCGCAACGACATTGAATGTGCCTCTGAGCTTGTTGATGATCAGGGTGCTCATGACTTCGTTGTCATAATCATCCGCGATGATCAGCAGCGGCTTGTTGGCCTTGACGACTTCCTCAAGAACAGGAAGGATGTCCTGGATGGTGTTGACCTTCTGGTCTGTGACCATGATGAACGGGCTGTCCAGGGAAACTTCCATCTTTTCACGGTCGGAGACCATGTAAGGTGAAACATAGCCCTTGTCATACTGCATACCCTCGGTCATTTCGAGAGTTGTTTCAAAGCTTCTGGATTCATCAACATTGATGACGCCGTCGTTGCCGACCTTCGCCATTGCTTCAGCGATGATGGCACCGATCTCTTCGGAACCGGAAGAGATTGTGGCGATGTTTCTGACATCGTCATTGGTTGTGACCTGGTGGCTCAGGCTGAGCAGCTGCTTTGCGGCAGCGTTTGCAGCCTTTTCGATGCCCTCACGCATCAGAACCGGGTTTGCACCCTTGTCAACAGCCTTGAGGCCGTTTGTAATCATGGACTGAGTCAGGATTGTGGCTGTGGTTGTGCCGTCGCCTGCTGTCTCATTGGTGTTGTTGGCAGCTTCATAAACAAGCTTTGCGCCCATGTTCTCGAACTTGTCTTCCAGTTCGATTTCCTTGGCGATGGTGACACCGTCATTGGTGATGACCGGTGAACCGTAGCTCTTTTCCAGGACAACGTTTCTGCCCTTGGGGCCGAGTGTTACCTTGACCGCGTTTGCCAGGGTGTTGACGCCGTCGAGCATCTTCTGACGGGCGTCCTTTGCATATTTGATTTCCTTTGCCATGTGAAATTACCTTCTTTCTTATTATTCAACGATTGCCAGAATGTCTTCGGCCTTGATCAGCAGCAGATCTCTGCCGTCAACCTTGACTTCTGTTCCGGAGTATTTCTTGTAAATAACCTTCATGCCTTCGGTCAGATCGATCGGCACAAGCTTGCCGTCCTCAACCTTGCCCGGGCCTACCGCCACGACAACGCCATGGCTGGGTTCATCCTTTGCCTTCTGGGTTGTCAGGATGATGCCGCTCTGTGTTTTTTCTTCTTCCTTGACTTTTTCAAGGACCACATAATCATGTAATGGTTTCAACATTGAATGCCTCCTTTTTTAGCACTCCGGTGGAGTGTTTGCTAACCATTGATTATTCTAGTCATTTGCTGTCACTCTGTCAAGGCGAGTGCCAAATCTTTTTTGAATCGTTGAATTTTCTTTTCTGTGCCTGTTAGAATGCTTATGAAAGTGAGGACCGTTTATGAACATCCTTGTCATTGATGCCCAGGGCGGCGGGATCGGCCGTCAATTGATCAGTGAGATCAAAAGCAGAAGAAAAGACCTGATCATCCATGCGGTCGGCACCAATTCAGCCGCTTCCCAGAACATGCTGAAAGCCGGCGCGGACTTATGCGCCACCGGGGAAAACGCCGTCATCACCGCATGCCGGGATGCGGATGTCATCATCGGTCCGATCGGCATTGCTATCGCCGACTCAATGCTTGGCGAAGTGACGCCGAAAATGGCAAAGGCCATCGGCAGATCAAAGGCCAGAAGAATTCTGATCCCCTTCCAGCATTGCGGCAGTGTGATTGTCGGGGTATCCGAAACCAACACCGGCAGACTGATCAATGAGGCAGTCAGCCGCCTGTTTGAGGATCTGTAAAACAAGCCGGAGCTTCGTGTGAAGTTCCGGCGTTTTTCATGATTCAGTTTTCACGGATGCGGTAAACCATATCCGGATAATCGGTGATGATCGCATCGGCGCCGATGCTCATCAGATAGGCCGCATCTGTTTCATTGTTCACGGTCCAGTACTGCACGGCGATATCATGCACATGGGCATAGTTGATGACTGTCGATGTGCCAAGATTCACGCCTCTATCCATCGGGAAACAGTTGAACGGCAGCTGCAATGTCTTAAACTTCGGGTTGTAGTTTTTGCGGTTGGTCAATGCGCTGAAATAGAATTCAACAACTTCCGTGCCATACGGGCCTCTGATAAAGTCGGGATACATCTCATCTTTGTAATCGGAGATTTCAGAGATGAAGCAGCCGAAGATGCAGCGCTCAAGCATGTTTCTTTCTTTCAGGTCTGCGTACAGAATATCCATACTGCGCCGGCCGAGATCGCCGTCATTTTTGATTTCAATGATGTAATTGTAATGACCGTTATCTTCCAGATAATCCAGAATGGTATCAAGATCCAGAATTCTCAGATCATCCGGCACATCTGCACCTTTCAGATCTTTGTAAGGCATCTCTCCTGTTTCATTTACAAACTTCGCACCCATATTGAGCTGCTTCAGCTGTTCAAAGGTGTAATCTTCCGGCCGGCAATGTTCGTGTCCGAACACCTCCTGACAGTCTGATGTGCGGTCGAGCTCATTGTCATGAAGCAGAATCAGCACATCATCTTTGGTGATGTGAAGATCGAATTCAAAATAATCCACGTCGAAGCTTTCATCCTCAATGCACCGCCTGAATGCCATCATGGTCTCCTCCGGCGCAATGCCGGCTCCCGAGCGGTGGGCGGAAATTCTGGATTTTCCGTCTGTGATATGCGGATTGGATGTTTCATATAACAGTGTGTCTTTCGGATCTGAGCGGTGATGATAGGCGATCGTCATCGTCGATGCGCCAAGGGCTGCCAGTATCACCAGGACAAGTAAAATTCTGACAATGATTCTCAATGCTTTGTTTTTGATTCTGTGCTGCTTTTTCATGATGATTTCCCTTCTTTTGTATCCCCATTATTATAGCGCTCAGCTTTCATACAGTCTGAATCCCGGAAAACCTTTTCAGATGAAGGGCTTTTTCACTATGCGGAACAATTGGCGTTTATAATGAAATATATGAAATCACTCAGCTATAACCTGTTTCACAACAGTGAACTGCTCATCCTGATGCTCGAATGCGCCGCGGCGTTTGTTTTGATATGGTTTGTTTTCCGCTTTGTGCCGGAAACTGAAAAGAAGAAAAAGAATCACTTCGTTTCATCCCTGGATTTTGTAAAACCTTCCGTGCCTGAGCCTTCTTTGACAAAAAAAGACTGGCGGAACATGTGCATGATCACAATCATGTATGCAATTGTCTCATTTCATATGCTTGGCAGCACGGAATTCGTGAATACAACCTGGCAGCCTTCGGATGAAAGCAGCGATATCATTCTGGAATGCCGGGATGAAACCGCATTTGACGCGGTCTATGCGATTTACAGTGAAGGAGACAACAACTCCAACCCCGACAATTATCAGCTTGGCTTTCATGACATCAATGTCTACGGATCAAATAACCGGAATGACTGGACACAGCTATGCACGATGGAAGGCAAGGGAATCTATCAATACAAGATCTATGAGGGCAGCTGGGATTACCGCTATATATGGATCGCCAGCCGGAACAAGAATGACACCATCACGGAATTTGCTCTAAGGAAAAGCGATCACAGCGGCTTTGTGGATCTGAAAGTTCTTTCACAAAGTGATCCATCCGATCTTTATCCCGCATCATTGATCATTGATGAGCAGGAAAAGATTCCTCTGTATCCGACTTATTATGAGGAAAGCTATTTTGATGAGGTGTATCATCCGCGCAACGCCTGGGAGATCGCCAACGGGCAGAGAATGTATGCGACGGTTCATCCTCTGTTCGGAACCAACCTGATGGCGCTTGCCATCCGGATCTTCGGTTTCTCGCCGTTTGGCTGGCGCTTTGCCGGCGCATTGTTCGGTGTGCTTATGGTTCCCCTTCTCTATGCGCTTTGCAAGCTGCTGTTCCATAAGACCTTTGCCTGCACATGCGGCGCGGTTCTTCTGGCGGCGGAGTTCATGCATATCACCACATCGAGAATCGGCACGCTTGAGCCCTTCTCCGTCTTCTTTATCATGTGGATGTTTTATTACATGATCCGCTATTATCTTTCCAGCTTTTATGACACCCCTTTGAAGAAACAGCTATGGACACTGTTTGTCTGCGGCATTCTCATGGGAATCGCCATCGCCACCAAGTGGACCGGATGCTACAGTGCGGTGGGTCTGGCGATATTGCTGTTTGCAAATCTGATCAGAAGATGGCGGGAATATGTAAAAGCGGGAAAGGTTCTGAAAGATCCTGCAAAACACACACTGGATCAGATCCGTGAGGCCGCCAATATCCGCAATGTCTTCGTGAAATATCTGATCATCACATTGGCTTGCTGTGTGGTATTCTTCATCATCATTCCGATCATCATCTATGTGCTCACTTATCTGCCGGATCATGTCTGGAAGGATGACACATGGTCGCTTGCCAATGTATGGAAGCAGACCATGTATATCTTCAATTATCACAGAAATGTTGACGCCACCCATCCCTATCAGTCGGTATGGTATATGTGGTTATTGGATATCAGACCGATCTGGTATCACATCAGCACAGACGGAAACGGCTATGTCCATTCGATCAGCTGTTTCTCCAATCCGCTGCTTTGTTATGGCGGACTGGCTGCCATTGTGACCTGTCTGGTTCAATTGATTCTTGATAAGGATCAGAAAGCAATGGTGATTCTCACCGGATATCTGAGTGCCCTTTGCCCATGGCTGCTCGTGGAGCGCTGCGTGTTCAGCTATCATTTCTACCCGACCAGCATCTTTGCGATTCTTGCGATTGTATATGTGATTGACCGGATCATGCGTAATGCACCGGAATACAGAAAACTGATCATCGCCTTTTTGATGATCTATGTGTTCCTGTTTGTGATATTCATGCCCGTCACCTGCGGATTCGGAACATCACAGGATTATATCAATTCCCTGGAGTGGTTAAGCACATGGCACTTTGGCTGAAAAACTATCTGAAAAAATATAAATGGGATCTGCTGTTCTCTCTGGTATTGACGGTTGCGCTCATGTTTCCGTATATGATCAGATCATTTACGCCTGTGGAACATGACACCTTCTTCCACCTTTCCAGAATCGAGAATCTTTCTCTTGCGATCAAAGACGGGGATTTCTTCCCTGCCATTTATCCATATGAAAACAACGGTTTCGGTTATGCGAGCTCTTTGTTTTACAATGATCTCTTTCTGATTCCTTCGGCTCTGCTGCATCTGGCAGGTGTGCCGCTGGCGCTTTGTTACAGGATCAATGTGATCATCGCGGTTTATATCTCATCGATCATGATGATGCACCTGATCAGACGGATCTATGATCATACCCCGGCGGTATGGCTCTCAGCAGCCGCATATCTCTTTTCGAATTATCACATCACGGATATCTATGTCAGAGGCGCGCTTGGGGAAATCTTCGCCCTGGCTGCTTTGCCGGCAATGTTATGCGCGCTGTACCGGATCCTTCATGATCAGGATACGGAAGGATGGTTCACCCTTGCCCTGTCACTGGGGGCTCTTGCCCTGTGTCACAATCTGACATTTGTGCTTGGCGTGTTCCTGTTTATTCTGGTCTTCGGTCTGTATCTGGATGCACTGAAAAAGGATATCTTCGTCGCTCTGCTTAAGGGCGTCGGATTTGCGTTTCTGATCAGCGCCTTCTTCACATTGCCGATGCTGGAACAGCTGGGTTCACAATCCCTGGTGGTTCATTACTTTGCTTCAGGAAGTAACTTAAGCGATTATTCCATGGATCTCTGGCAGTATTTCGCCAACACCACAGTCTTTGCGGTTGGTGGAAATGCGAGAGCGCATGATGCGACCATGCTTGTCAATGTCGGCTACTTCCTGGAATTTGCGCCGCTGTTATATCTCTTTGTCAAAAAAGAAAACAGAAACAGAATGGTCACCTTCGCCCTCATCACAGGCTATCTGATGATTCTGCTGCCCTGCTCGCTGGTTCCCTGGAAATATCTTTATGCCATGCGTATTCTCCAGTTCCCCTGGAGGCTGAATACACTGGGCATTCTTCTGTTAAGCATTCCCGCCGCAATCGGTGTGAATGAGATTCTTGGAAAGAAACCGCTTGTCTTTGCATGCATTGCGGTGTTATCCGCGGAGTGTGTCTGGCATGTGATGCCGGTGCTTTCAAGAACCTTCGGCATGGATGACACAATGACATGGAGCGATGTTCTGGATGGGCAGTTATGCGATCCATGCTATTCCGCCGATTATGTACGGGTGGAGCTGGCTGGCGGAGATTATCTGCCATGGCCGCATCCTGATTACCGCACACAGACCAGAAAGATCATGGACGCTTTGGGCAATGAGCTGGACATTGAATACAGTCAGAGAGCCGGCTATTTCTCCTTCAGTCTCAATGGCGAAACGGATGAAGAGCTGATCCTGCCATTGACCTGGTACAACGGATATACGGCATACAAGACAGACAAATCATTCACGATGATTGAAACCGGCAGAACGGATGACGGTCTGCTCAAAGTGCGCAACGCGGGTAACGGCGATTACTTCGTTCTGTTTGAGGACACCGCGCTCAGACGTCTTACCTCCACCATGTCCATCATGGGCTTAGTCTTCATGATCCTGATCAAATCGAAGATGAACTGGTGGTCAGAATATATGAACATCATTAACAAGAGGAAGAAATCATAATGGGACATACCCTTGTGACCGCCTTTTCAAAAGACGGATATCAGAAGATTGAAGCCATGTTTGAGAAAGCCGGTGCGAAGTCGCTTTGCAAAATCCCTTACGGACGTGACTGTCAGCGTGAGGAAGCTGAGCGTATCCTGAAGCATCACATCACGATGTTTCACTGGGCAAAGAAGGATGATGAGAAATATCTGAGCCTTCTTAACGCATACCGTTTTGAAAGGCCATGCACAGCAATGGTGAGCGCGGTTTCATTAAAGCGTGCGGAAAAGAACAGCCTGATGCTGTATCTGAATGTGAAGCCCTCTGAAGGCTTTGAGGAAATGAGAAAGAGTCTGGAACAGACGCTTGGCGCAAAAACTTCCCCTTTCCTGCATATCACCCTGGCGATCAGTAAGGATCACGAAGAGATCCAGAGGCTTTATGAACGGATCTCTGCCATGGAAATATTCCCGTTCACGCTTGAAATCACGGGAATGGATCTCTATCACATCTGGAAGCCGGTGAAGCTGATCAGGCAATACCGTTAACAAAAAGACTGCAGATATGTTCATCTGAGGATATGAACATGTCCGCGGTCTTTCTTCTTTCAGGCAGGATCATATTTTAAAATGAAGCAGAAGAAAAGGATCAGAAGACCTTGATGTGCCTTCTGATCCTTTCGTTTGTTTGAATGGCTCAGCGCATATCCATGCCCGTTTTGACAAAACGGAACATGCGTACAGCGCCTTCGTAATAGAGCTCTTCAGCTCTGGCGATCGCTTCGGTGATGTCCATCGGTGAATTGACTGTGGTCATCAATGAATTCACACCATAATCGCAGATGTTCATGGCATCCTTGCCCAGGCCCCCAGAGAGTCCGAGAACCGGAACACCCTTTGCCTTTGCGTGCATTCCGACGCCCTGCATGACTTTGCCGAAGCAGCTCTGCCAGTCGGTTCTGCCTTCGCCTGTGACGCAAAGATCAACGCCTTCGAGTCTTTCATCGAATTTGATCAGATCCAGAACGGTTTCAATACCTGAGCGCATCTCACCTTTCAGGAATACCATCAAGGCGGTGCCAAGACCGCCGGCCGCGCCGCTGCCCGGGATATCATCCGGGTCAAAGCCGAACTGTTTCATGATCACGCTCTTGTAATTGAGCATGCCGGCTTCGAGACGCGCCTGCATTTCAGGGGTTGCGCCTTTCTGGGCACCGAATGTGTAAGTAGCGCCATCCTTGCCGGTCAGAGGATTTGTGACATCGCACATGACTGTGATCTTAGTGTCTTTGATGCGTGGATCCAGTCCGGACACATCGATGGATGCGACTCGTTCAAGATCGCTTCCGTTGCCCTGAAGCTCATTGCCTCGGGCATCGAGGAACTTTACACCAAGCGCACGCATGCAGCCCATGCCGCCGTCATTGGTGGCGGATCCGCCGATCGCGATGGAGAGATCGCGGAATCCTCTTTCAAGGGCATCCCTGATCAGTTCGCCGGTGCCGTATGTGGTTGTGTTAAGCGGATTGCGTTCTTCACGCTTGATCAGAGGAAGTCCGGAAGCGGCTGCCATTTCAATGACAGCGCGGTTGTCATCAAGTCTGCCGTATTCGGCTTTGATACGTGTCATCAAAGGACCATAGACATCGACACTGATTTTGGTTCCGTGTTCCGCGGCAACCACCGCATCCACGGTACCTTCGCCGCCGTCGCTGACCGGCACGCCTTCGTATTCGACATCGCCGAATACGTCTTTTGCGGCTCTGGCAAGCAGTTCAACGGTCTTCTCACTGCTCAATGAGCCTTTGAAGCTGTCTGAAGCAAATAATAGTTTCATATTATCTCCTGTTATCAATGGAAGATGAAGCTGAGAATCGCAATTTCAATGATTGCCGCAACACCCATCACCAGGGTGTTTACAGTCTGTGTCTTATAGCCGCGCTCCGGAGACATTGCGCCGAAGTTTGTGACAACCCAGAAGTAGGAGTCATTGGCATGGGAGACTGTCATTGCGCCTGCGCCGATTGCCATGCATACCAGAGTGACACGGATCGGTGATGTGAAGCCGAGCACCGGCAGCAGCGGAGCGACGATGCCTGCTGTGGTTGTCAATGCAACGGTTGAAGATCCCTGTGCGGATTTGAGAATTGCCGAGAGCAGGAACGGGAAGAAGATTCCCATTGTTGAAAGAACAGTTGCGTGTTCGGAAATATAGTTGACCATATCGGAAGCAGCGATGACCTTGCCGAGAACGCCGCCGGCTGCTGTGACGAACAGAATCGGACCGACTGTCTTCAGAGTGTCATTGGTGATGTCATAGAATTTGTCCATCTTGCCTGCGCCTGCCAGCTGAGCTGCCGCAAAGCCTGCGCCGACTGCCAGCGCGATGATCGGTGTTCCCAGGAAGTTGATCATATCCGCGAAACCGCCCTTCATCTTTGTCATGGTTGCGATGGAAGACAGGGACATCAGAATGATCGGAACAATGATCGGAGCCAGTGAGGAGAATCCGCTGGGCAGTTTGCCGTATTCGGCAACGAGCTCCTCATATGTCTTTACGACTTCGCCTTCACCGGCTTCATCATCAGCCTTGACACGCTTGCCGATGAATTTCGCATAGAAGAGACCAGCGATCAGCGGGAAGATGGAGCAGACTGCACCAAGCGCCATAACCAGAAGCAGATTGTCGCCGATGCCTAATGTGTTGGCCGCAGCGATGGGACCCGGTGTCGGCGGAATGAATACGTGAGAAATGTAGAGACCGGAAGCCAGACCGACTGTCATGGCAACGCTGGACTCTTTGGTGCGCTGTGCGATGGCTTTTCTGATCGGGTTCAGAATGACGAAGCCTGAATCGCAGAATACCGGAATGGAAACAACCCAGCCCATCAGTTCAACCGCGAGAACCGGATTCTTTTCACCGACGAGTTTGATGACCATATCGGCCAGCTTGAGCGCGGCGCCTGTGACTTCAAGGACACTTCCGATGAGCGCGCCGAGAATGATGACGATACCGATGGAGGAGAAGGTTCCGGAGAAGCCTGCGCCGATAACGCTTGCCAGACCGGAGATCTTGGTTCCGTCCTCAAGAGTCTTGTCAACGACAGGAATGCCGGCGATGATTCCCAGCACCAGTGAGATCAGCATGATCGAAATAAACGGATGAATCTTGAATTTCGAAATCATGAAAATCATAACGACGATGGCTAAAATGAAAACAATGATTAAAGGTAACCCAGTCATAATTATTCTTATCCCCTTTCATGACCTGTTACATGTATTTTACACCCGTGACCGGTTTTACGGTGAGGCATTGTTGTAAAAAAGCAACATGTGTCTATCATTTTGCGATTGTGTAAAAAACGGTCAGATTGAAAGTCTGTACCTATGAACCAATTGCACGAAAAAACCGGAAGCTGTTATAAACTTCCGGTTACATCATTTGTTGATTCAGGCACGCAGTTCCGCGTTGAGCTTCTTTGCGAGCGCATCAAGGATGGCCTTGTGCACGGTGCTGATTTCCTCTTCCTTAAGAGTATGGTCAGCAGCCTGGTAGGTGACGCGAAGAGCCACGCTCTTCTTGCCTGCCTCGACATGTTCGCCTTCGTAGATATCGAAGATTTCAACATTGCGCAGAAGCTTTCCGCCTGCCTTGTTGATGGTGTTGGTGATCTGCTGTGCGCTGGTTTCACGGTCAGTGACAACCGCGATGTCTCTGGAAACAGCCGGATAGCGCTCCAGCGGCACGAACTTCATTCTGGTTCCTCTTGTTTCAAACAGCTGATCCAGTTTCAGTTCGGCATAGACAACGCTCTTTTTCAGATCGAACTTCTTCGCATAGGCGGGATGGATGTCACCGAAGACACCGAGGAACTTCTTGTCCATCCATAATTCAGCAGAACGGAACGGATGGAAGTGAACGGTATCCTTTGTGTTTTCTCTGATCTGGATGCGTCCGCCGAAGAAGCCGAGCTTCTTGAGCATGGACATGATCAGTCCCTTCATCGCATAGAAATCGCCGGGTTTTGCGATCTTGTGCAGTTTGTCCTCTTCGAGGTTTCCATCAAAGACAACGGCAAGACGCTCTTCCTCGCCCTTTACGGAATAAACCTTGGAAATTTCATAGAAGGAACAGGAATTGTTCTGGTGCGCCTCATTGTACTGCACGCATTCCAGTACGGAATTGAGCAGTGAGGAGCGGATATACTTCTTCGCATCGCTCATCGGCATGGCCAGCGCGATTGCGTCGCCTGCTGCGTCGAAGGCATTGTCGATGTAATCCTGCGGCACAAGTGTATAGGTGATGATCTCATTGAGACCGTTGGCTCTCATCAGTTCGCCGATCGTTCTTCTGATCTTCTGCGCCGGTGTGAGTCTGCCGACTGTGGCTTCCATGAACGGCAGAGTGCTCTTGAGGGAGTCAAAGCCGATCAGACGGATGATTTCCTCATCGATGTCAGCCTGTCTTTCGATATCTGTACGGTAGGAAGGAATTGTGCAGGTGATCTCATCGCCGTTGATTTCCGGCTTGAAGTCAAGCCATGTCAGAACTTCCTTGACCTGGTCCATGGTGAACTCTGTGCCAAGCAGATCATTGCAGTGTGTCAGTGTCTCTTTGACAACCTTGGGCTCATAGGTGAAGTCGCCGCAGCTGACGGTCTTCTCAAAGCCGGAAGCGTTGGCATACTTTGTGAGCAGCTCAACCGAACGGTCAACCGCCTTCTGCATGGAGAGCGGTTCGAGTCCCTTGGTGAAGCGCTGGGCTGCCTCGGTGATCAGGTTGAGACGGATGGAGCTTCTTCTGACACTGGTCGCATCGAAGTTTGCGGCCTCGATGAAGATCGCATTTGTGGTCTCATCAATCATGGATTCCTCGCCGCCCATGATGCCGGCGATACCGGTCGGCTGACCGCCTGTGGTGATCACAAGATCGCCCTTCTGGATTTCAAACTCAACGCCATCAAGCGCGGTCATCTTCATTTCGATGTCATCGACAACGGTGATCTCACGGGCGGGAAGCTTGGCCAGGTTGTAATAGTGCAGAGGCTGGCCTGTTTCCAGCATGACGAAGTTGGAGATATCGACAACGTTGTTGATGGAATTCATGCCTGCCGCATGGAGGTAGTTGACCATCCACTTCGGGGAAGGTCCGACTTCCACATGGTTGACAACCTTGCCTAAGAATGCGGAGCACTTTTCGGTTGCGGAGGAGACTCTGAATGTGCCCTCTTCACCGATATCGGCCTTGCCCGCATAATCAGGCCACTTCACTTCGCGGTGCAGGATGGCGCCGACTTCCTTGGCCATGTTCCACATGGAGGAGCAGTCCGCACGGTTGGGAGTCAGGGAAACATCGAGCACGGTATCATCATATCCGAGATAGCCGAGCACATCTGTTTCACCGACCGGCGCATCGGCAGGAAGTTCCTCAATGCCGCTGCACTGATATTCAGTCAGATACTTTTTATCAACGCCAAGCTCATAGAGCGCGCAAAGCATACCGTTGGAATCGATGCCTCTGAGCGGTCTGACATGGATCGTTCCGCCAGGCAGCTCAGCCCCGTCAAGGGCGACGATGACTTTCAGACCGGCACGGCAGTTGGGAGCGCCGCAGACGATCTGCAGAACATCTTCAGGCTTGTCGCCGATTCTTGTCTGGGTAATGTGCAGATGGGTTCCTTCGACATCTTCGGAGGAAAGAACCTCACCGATGACCAGATGGGTGCCCTGGGCAAGCGGTTCAATGCCTTCCACCTCAAGACCGGCGGTGGTCATCTTGTCAGCGAGCTCTTCGGGTGAGATACCGGAGAGATCGACATATTCACTCAGCCATTTATAACTTAATCTCATGTTTCAAAACCTCCTCAGTCGAAACGGTCGAACGTTTTGAGGAAGCGTTCGTCGTTGATATAGAAATTGCGGATGTCATCGATGCCGTACTTGAGCATCGCGACTCTTTCAAGACCGACACCGAAAGCGAAGCCGGTGCACTTCTCGGAATCAAAGCCGTTCATTTCCAGCACATGGGGATGAACCATGCCGGCACCGAGGATTTCAATCCAGCCGCTGCCCTTGCAGACATTGCAGCCCTTGCCGTTGCAGAACGGGCAGGACACATCGACTTCAACGGAAGGCTCTGTGAACGGGAAGTAGGAAGGACGGAAACGGATCTGACGGCCTTCGCCGAACATTCTGTTGGCCATGAACTCAAGGGTTCCCTTGAGATCCGCCAGCGTGATATGTTCGCCCACAACCAGACCTTCACACTGGGTGAACTGGTGGGAATGGGTGGCGTCATCGTCATCACGTCTGTAAACCTTGCCCGGGCAGATCAGCTTGATGGGAGTCTGTCCCTTCGCCTTTTCAAGCTCTCTCATCTGCATTGCGGTTGTATGGGTTCTTAACAGTGTGTTGGGATCAATATAGAAGGTATCCTGCATTTCTCTTGCCGGATGATCCTTGGGAATGTTGGCAAGCTCGAAGTTGTAGTAATCCTCTTCGACTTCCGGTCCCTCGGCAATCTTGTATCCCATGCCGATGAAGAGGTCTTCGATCTCCTGCTGAATCATATGCAGCGGATGCATCGTTCCCTTTTCGCTCTTTGTGCCGTTGAGTGTGATATCCAGCTTATCCTTGATCAGCTGTGCCTCAAGGGCCTTGGCTTCCAGCTGTGCCTGGGCTTTTTCAATGGCTTCACTGACTGCCTGCTTGCACAGGTTGACCTTCTGTCCGAATACCGGTTTTTCCTCTTTGGAAAGCGACTTCATCTCGCTCATGAGCGCCTGGATGCTGCCTTTTTTGCCAAGATACTTGATTCTGACCTGCTGCAGCTCTTCCGGACTCTGCGCGCTTTCAATGGCAGAGAGCGCCTCATTCTGTACTTCTGTGATCCTGTCCATTTTTTCCTCCAAAAATAAAAGCGTTCCTCATATTACAGGAACGCATGACACGCGGTACCATCCTGATTCGTGTTCGCTTTTTGAACACGCACCTTGATTATGCCCTTAACGCGGGCGCACGGAGGGGATTGGCCTCACTGGGAAAGTGAATTCACCGGATGTTTCTGATGAGAATCTTTCAGCATATGATCCTCTCTCTTGTCTCAGGCTTGGCCGGATACTGGTCTTTCCTTTAAACGCTTTACCTAATTGATTATAGAGGAAACCTATGAATTTTCAATCAGAAAATCTTCCTTGCGCCGCTTAACTCAGAGCGCAGTTTCAGGGCAATCCCCGCCAATATGAGCAATCCCCCTGCCGCAATCATCAGCGGCGGCCAGATACTGGATGTGCCATAGATTTCAAGAACACCGCAAAGCGTGAATCCGCACATCAGTGTCAATACACCGTCGTTGTAGATTCTGCCCATGTCCTCGCTTGTGATCAGATTGGGCATGACACCTAGGGCAAACGGAATCAGGGGCATGCTCATCATGAAGATGGAATAGACGCCGAAGCTGAAGCATTCATAAACGAATGCGAAGATGACGGAAAACGCTGTGATCAACAACCATGTTCTGGCTGTTTTGTTTTTAATAACCGATACAGACTGCATCGCTGACACTCCTTTCTGAAATTGTTCTGCCGCTGGTGGTGGGATTGTTGATAACTTCATTCATGAAGACCATTGTGCTTGATCCTCCCCCATCCAGGTTGTAGGCTGTTTCAACACCAAGGGATGAGAGGAAATCTGCCATTTCGTAAAGAGTAAGCCCTTCGCTTTCATCCGTTCTGCCGTCACTTACCACAAACAGATAATGCAATGGTCCGATTTCGCAGATGGCGGTTCTGGGATTGGAGGCCATCGCCTTGCCGACTTCGTCATTTTCATCGACGATGATCTGGCCGTTTTCAATCAGACCCGGGCCGAAGGAATAAACCTGCACTGCCCCGCTGTTCAGCAGATCTTCCGCACTGACTGAACCTTCCTGAACGATCTGGAAGCTGCCGTCATTCATGATCGCAAGCGCCTCATTGCCTGCCGAAGTCTCACGGTAAAGAACGCCGTTGCGGATCACATAGCCGCTGTTTCTGGCGCCGTAATAATCGCCGTTGATGGCCAGGATGGCATTGTTTTCAGCTGCCATATCACTGGTTTCCTCTTTGACATTTTTGCCGTATGCGTCATTGGCAAAAACACTGTAAAGATAGGAGAGATCCGAGATCTGCACATCGGCGACATGGATCACGGTGTCATTGTATTCATATTCCTTGATTTCAATCTGAATGTTCTCATCGGAATAGGTATTTGCGGTAACAGAAGTCTCCGTGCTCTGTGCCTCTGATGAATCCTGTGTGCTCTCTTCAGTCCCGGAAGATTCCAGGCTGTGCTTTGCCTTTTTATGGGATGAGAGATGATAGCCGCTGTCTGTCTCATTGTTTTCTGTGGAAGCGGATGAAGCCGCATCTGAAGAAACCGTGTCTGAAGTTTCCGCACTGCTTTCATGGGCTGCGGTCACTTCATAGGTTCTTGCGATCACGAATGTGTCAAGAAGCACATACACCGAAACCGCAAGGATGAGAAGACAGTCGAAGAGATAAAACATTTTCTTTTTCATATTTCAGCCTTTCGTTGTGAATTGTTGAATACATATCTGTTCTGGATGATGAATGAGAAGACAAACAGACAGGCTTCGGTCATCAGTTTTGCATAAAGCGCCTTGATGCCTGCTTGATTCAGCAGATACAGAATGCACGTATTGCATAGGAGAATAAACGCCGCCAGAATGAAGTATCTGAAGAAGCTCTGTCTTCTGTCTGTATGGTCATTGAATACGGCGCTGCGGTTGACCTCATAATTGAATGAGGCCGAGAAGACTCGGGCGATCACATTGGCTGCCGCAATCCCGCCTTCAAAGGCAAACAAAGGATTCAGGATGCCAAATAACACCACGTCAATCACAAATGACAGTAATGAGCTTACTGAGAATTTCAATATCTGTGCATAAATCCGGAAGGAATCGCGGAACACATGGAAATGGGATACCTCGTTATTTCCTTCATAGACGGTTGTGATCGGGATCTCAACCATATCGATGCCGGTTCTTGTGCAGAAAAGCAGCTGATTCATTTCATATTCATAGCGTTCGCCTTCCACCGAAAGGAATTCGGGAATCAGGCTGCTGTGAAAGGCTCTGAGGCCGGTCTGTGTATCGCTGATATGAACGCCGGTGAAGATCTGAAAGACCTTTTCGGTCAGCTGATTGCCATAGCGGCTGCGGGCGGGAATGCCTTCTTCATGGAAATCCCTGACTCCGAGAACCAGCACCTCATGGTTGTTCTCTGCTTCTTTTGCAGTGTTGAGAATATCGTTGATCAGATGCTGGCCGTCCCCGTCACAGGTGACGACAACCCCGTCGCGGATATTCTGATGAATGTATTTCATGCCGGTTTTCAGAGCGGCTCCCTTGCCTTTGTTTGTTTCATGTTTCAATACGACCGTGCTTTTGGGAAGCTGATCAAAGATATGGTCATATTCTTTGGATGAGCCGTCATTGACTGCCACACAATGAACATTGTGTTCCTCCAGTTCTTTCACAAGATGAACCAGTGTTTCATCCGGGCAGTAGGATGGAATGAGTGCAGTTGTTATACACATATAAATCACCTCCGCTGCATCTATAAAGTAACGGAGGTGTCTTAAGAGAAAATGGATGTCAGATGAAGAAAAAGTGAAGATGCGGTTAAGCTTTTCTTCACTTTGTATGTTCAGATATAGTTTCCTGTCCGCAGTGCGTCATAGGCGCCATAGAGCTCATCCAGATCATCACTGTCAAGTACAAAGCTTCCTCCCAGCAGTTCAAAATGATCCCCGTCGATGAACACGCCGCCCTGGTTGGGCATGCATATCACGGCTCTGCCGGTATCCTCGATGGTGCGGATAATGGCTTCAATGTGAGTGAGATTCTCCTCATAATGGACATCGATGTCAAAGCCGGAAAGCAGACCGAGTCCTTCGTAATACTGGAATTCATAATCCTCTTCCGGAGTCAGATGGAATTCATCGAGCTGAATCATGGCGCCGGCGCTGGTGCCCATGATGATTCCGTCAAACTCGCGGATCGCATCCATGATGCCAAGATCATAAAGTCTCTGTAACATCCAGCCGGGATAGCCGCCGGTGAAGAAGAGCACATCCGCTTCTGCGATCTTGCGCACGCAGGATTCATGATCATCCTCATAATAGTTGATCCAGCGGATGGATCTTTCTTTGATTCCATAGGAGCGGAAAGGTCTGACGATATCCTTGTATTCCGCGCTTCCCCTTCCGTATTTTTCTTTCCATTCAAAAGCGTCATTGATCCATCCGTCATCATAGGACAGCGGAAGAATCAGAACCTTGGTGCCAGGGGTCAGAAAGTTTTCGAGTGTTCCGTAAGCCCAGGGCTCATCGAAGTTGTTGATATTCAGTAAAATATGAGTCATTCATTTACCTCGGACACTTATTATAGCCGATCATAACCGTTTGTCATATCACTCATTTCATACAGATTTAAATATTGCTATAATCAAGGCAGAGGTAAAGCATCATGAAGAAAAGATATCATGTATTTGTTGAAGGCCGGGTGCAGGGTGTCGGCTTCCGCGGTTTCTGCATGATCCGCGCACAGCGCTATAACCTGACCGGATCGGTCAGAAATCTGCCCAACGGCACAATGGTTGAGATTTATGTTCAGGGTGAGGACAGCGATATTGATAAATTCCTTGCGGATATCGAAAAAGGCGACCGCTTCATCCGGGTGGACAATATTTCGGTCAAACCCACTGCCCTGGTTGAGGGTGAAAAAAGATTCTCTTATGGAGCAGGATGGTGATTCCATCCTGTTTTTTAGTTGAAAACGCTTACTTGTGATTTTTTTATCATTTGGTGTTGACCTGCGATCAAAAGTATGTTTCAATAAGCACGTGAATTAATTCACATGGAGGATTTATGGCAGATAAAAAGAAAAAAACGACAGAAACAGTCAATGAACTCTCACCTGCGCAGATCGAAGTGAATGAGAAAGTTGAAAAGGCTCTGAAAGCTTTGGATGACTTTGCCTCATACGATCAGGAAAAGATCGACTACATCGTTGCGAAGTGTTCCGTCGCAGCCCTTGACCAGCATGGCTCCCTCGCGAAACTTGCGATTGAGGAAACAGGCAGAGGCGTCTTTGAGGATAAAGCGACAAAGAACCTCTTTGCGTGCGAGTATGTGGTCAATCATATGCGCAATCAGAAAACCGTCGGCATCATTGACGAGGATCCGGTCAAAGGTCTCAAGTATGTGGCGGAACCGGTCGGAGTCATCGCCGGCATCACCCCTGTCACAAACCCGACATCCACAGCGATTTTCAAATCACTGATCTGTCTTAAGACAAGAAACCCGATCATCTTCGCCTTCCATCCCAATGCCCAGAACAGTTCTGCCGCTGCCGCAAAGGTTGTCTATGACGCAGCCATTAAAGCCGGCGCGCCTGAAAACTGCATCCAGTGGATTGAAACTCCGAGCATGGAAGCGACAAGCGCTTTGATGAATCATCCCGGCGTTTCAACGATTCTCGCCACCGGCGGCAACGCGATGGTCAGAGCCGCTTACAGCTGCGGCAAACCTGCCCTCGGCGTCGGCGCGGGAAATGTGCCCGCCTATATCGAGACAACCGCCGACATCAAGGAAGCGGTCAGCGATATCGCCATGTCCAAGTCCTTTGACCATGGCATGGTATGCGCAAGTGAACAGGCAGTAATTGTCGATCAGGAAATCTATGAGGATGTGAAGAATGAATTCAGACATTACAACGTCCACTATGTGAACAAGAAAGAAAAAGAACTGCTTGAGAAATTCATGTTCGGCGCAAAGGCTTTCTCCAAAGACTGCGAAAGCGCAAAGCTCAACGGCACGGTTGCCGGCAAGAGCGCATATTGGATTGCGCAGCAGGCAGGCTTTGAAGTTGATCCCAACTGCTCGATCATCATTGCGGAATGTTCCGAAGTCGGTCCCAATGAGCCGCTCACCCGTGAAAAGCTCTCCCCTGTTCTGGCCATGTTGAAGGCGGACAGCGTTGCGGACGGTCTTGACAAGGCGGAAGCCATGGTCATGTTCAACGGCACCGGCCACTCAGCCGCGATCCATACAGCCAATGAGGATCTGGTCCGTGAATTCGGCAGACGTATCAAGGCATGCCGCATCATCTGGAACTCCCCTTCCACCTTCGGCGGCATCGGCAACATCTACAACTCCTTTATTCCCTCTTTGACCCTTGGCTGCGGTTCCTACGGACATAACAGTGTCTCTGACAACATCAGCACGGTCAATCTTCTGAATATCAAGAAAATCGGAGAGAGGAGGAATAATATGCAGTGGTTCAAGATCCCTTCCAAGATCTATATCGAAAAGAATTCCATTGAATACCTCCATGACATGGTTGAAATGGAAAAAGTCTTCATCGTCACCGACCAGTCAATGGTTCAGCTCGGCTATGTGGAAAAGGTCACAGACCAGCTTGCCTTAAGAAACAACAAGGTCACTTATGAGCTGTTCTGCGATGTCGAACCGGATCCTTCCATCCAGACCGTCAAGAAGGGCCTTGTCCTCATGCAGTCCTTCAAACCGGATACCATTATCGCTCTTGGAGGCGGCAGTGCGATGGATGCGGCCAAGGGTATGTGGCTCTATTATGAACATCCGGAAGTCAACTTCGATGATCTGAAGCAGAAGTTCATGGATATCAGAAAGCGTGCATTCCGCTATCCGGAGCTTGGCAAGAAAGCCAGCCTCGTCTGCATTCCGACCACTTCCGGCACCGGTTCCGAAGTCACTCCGTTTGCGGTTATCACAGATAAGGAAACCCATATCAAATATCCTCTGACTGACTACTCGCTGACTCCGACCGTGGCGATCATTGACCCGGCACTGACCATGAGCCTGCCGGCATCCATCACCGCCAATACAGGCATGGATGTGCTTACTCATGCGGTGGAGGCATATGTTTCCGTTCTGGCAAGTGATTATACTGACGCATTGGCACTCAAGGCAGTGCAGATGGTCTTTGAATATCTGCCCCGTGCGGTCCATAACGGCAAGAATGATCCCGAAGCACGCGAAAAGATGCATAACGCATCCTGCATGGCAGGTATGGCATTTGCCAATGCGTTCCTTGGCATGAACCATTCCATGGCCCATAAGATCGGTGCTGAATTCCATGTGCCTCATGGTCTTGCCAATGCGATCCTGTTACCTTATACCATCCGCTACAACGGCACAAAGCCGGAGAAACCGGGTTTATGGCCGAAGTACAAATATTACAATGCGGATCTGAGATACTGCGAACTGGCCAAGGCCATCGGTCTTGAAGTCACTTCCCTGGAACAGGGTGTGGAAGCCTTTGCCAAAGCAGTATGGCAGCTCGGCACTGACTGCGGTATCACCATGAAGTTCTCTTCACTGGATTATCTGAATGAGACAGACTGGTTCAATGCGGTCGAAAAGCTCTCTTATCTGGCTTATGAGGATCAGTGCTCTCCGGCCAACCCGAGAGTTCCGATGGTCGCCGATATGCAGGAAATCCTGAAGAAATCCTGGAGCGGCGAAGTCATCGAATATGTCCATCGATAATACTCATTATTAATTGCCTTCCCCCCACGGCACCCGCTGAAACATGCGGGTGTTTTTCTATTTAAAAAGAAGAGAATCAGATCTTCCCTTCTTTGAAATTTCTCATCATTTCATTGGTCAGGCTGTAGTCGTTTTCCTGCAGAACGATTTCATCGCGTGTCTTCCACTCGGCAAGTCTCAGTTCATCATGATCAACTGAGATCGTGCAGTCGCCATATGCTTCGCAATAATAGCCGGCCAGAATATCGGCTGCCGGTCCCCATGGCTGCGAAGCATAATAGCGGATATTCCTGACATTCAGTCCGGTTTCCTCTTTGACTTCGCGGGCAACGGTTTCCTCGAATGTTTCGCCGATTTCCGTAAAGCCCGCCACCAGTGCATAGCCGCCATAGCCTCTGGCATATTTGGTCACCAGCATTTTGTCTTCATGCAATACACCGACAATCACGGCAGGATTGATTCTGGGATAGATGATATTACCGCAATCAGGGCATACCATGGCGCGCTCATTTTCACTGTGGACGGTTTTGTGTCCGCAGCGTCCGCAATATGCGCTGTTGAGATACCATCCGGCAAGATGGTAAGCCGTGAACAATGCATAAACCGACTCCTTCGGCCGCAATGATTTCCGTCTGACGGTTCTGAAATCGATATATTCATGTCCTCCTCTTTCCGTTTGTTTCAAATACAGAAAGAGATGGGAGGAATCCAATGAGAAAAGATAAATGAGATCTTCCTGATTCACATCAAGATCTTTCACCTTCGGAAACGTAAGCTGATCATCTTCCAGTCTGATCAGAACCTTCTCATCATAAAAGCAGAAAACCGGATCATTTTCGGACGGGGTGAAATGCCGGTACTGGTTATATAACACATGCGGAGCTATATCCTGTATCATCTTTTTTTTCCTTTTTACGGTCACTATCTTAGCATCTGTCCCGCCTTTTTGGCTGAACATGCTCAAAAAAGATCCGCCGCACACATGCGTTCAGATCTTATCGTCAGATTCCGTCTGTCTGAAAGTGAGCAGTTCTTCTGTTCTGCTTAACATCTGATCCAGGGAAAAGTATCCCGCATTTTTCAGTGCAAGCCTGCCGTCGATGTAAATCTCCACACATGGAATGGACAGAATGCCTTTCTGCGCAGATATTTCACGGAATTCATTAATTGACACAAACAGGCCGCATGCGTTTTCATATGGTTCAATCCATTCATTGATTCTGCGTTTCAGGGCTGTGCATGGCGGACATGTTTTCTCATCGCCGTATTCAATGATGCAAAGCTCAAAGGAATGAATCAGATCAGACAGGTTTTCATCGTGTTTCAGTTCTCTCATAACCCTCTCCGTTTCACCGCATGATCTGATAGCCGGATTCTTCAAGGATTTCCAATGCCTCTTCAAAGCTGTTCTCTTTGGTCAGGATGTAATCCGTGTTGAAAGTGCTTAACGCAAAAATCGATATCTTTTCTGCCGCAAGCAGAGAAGCGATCTTCGCAAGAATGCCGATCAGGGAAAAATCGAGCTGTCCTTTGATCCGCATTGCCTTCCAGCCATCATCCCTTTCTATGACATTGCATGGTGCATATTCAGCCGGACAGACCAGGGACTTCTCCTCATCCGTGGCACCGGTGAACACAAACGGCTGGTTAAGATTGATTTCCGAGTAATCCTTGACTTTGCATACTGAAAACACATGAGGCAAAGCTTCAATGATCAGATGATATTCATTCATGTTAACCGATGGCCCTTTCATAACAATCAAGGGTGCGTCCGTCGAAACAGACCCAGACAATTTCATCAAAGGCATCTGGATGAGTACTCACATAATCATTGACTGCTTTGGCTGCAACCTCTGCCGCCTCAATCAGCGGATAGGAATACACACCGGTGGAAATGGATGGAAACGCGATGGTGCGGATCATATTCTTTTCAGCCAGTGCAAGAGAATTCAGATAGCAGTTTCTTAACAGCTGCGCCTCATTGTGTCTGCCATCCCGGTAAATGGGTCCGACGGTATGAATGACATAATCACATGGCAGTCTGTAAGCTTTTGTGATCTTTGCCTCACCGGTTTCACAGCCATGCAGGGTTCTGCACTCTTCCAGAAGTTCCGGTCCGGCTGCCCGGTGAATGGCGCCATCCACTCCCCCGCCGCCTAACAATGAGCGGTTGGCTGCGTTGACAATGGCGCTGACATAAGTGATTTTTGTGATATCGCCTTTGATGGCATGAATCAGAGTATTTCCGTTTTTCATGAAAGAACTCCTTTCTGCATTTAAGTTTTTTGCGCATGGGATAGCGGATCACTGTTTTCAGTTTTCACGGGATCGGTTGTGCGGGGATCTGAATGACAGATTTTACGGTGATGCCATGCATTCTGTTTTTTATTGAGCGGCATACTGTCCCTTGTATTTCCATCTTAGCTTATTTCACAATGTCATGAGTCTGATTCTTCATCATCTGAAAAAGAATGCGGGGATTATGCGGAATTGAATTGAATAAGATCTTTGGAGGAATGATGATGCCAAAACGCAAACCAAAGAAAACCAAAGATCATGAGCAGGGTAAGCCTGCTGTTAACCGCAATGTTAAAGACAGACTGTTCCGTTTTATCTTCGGCAATCCTGAACACAAGGAATGGTCACTGGCTCTTTACAATGCTTTGGAAAACACCTCATATACCAATCCTGACGACCTGGAAATCACCACTCTGGAAAACGCGATTTACATGCGAATGAAAAACGACGCAAGTATCCTTGTCGATTCAAGGAACTTTTCTTTCTGGGAACAGCAGTCCTCGCTCAACCCGAATATTCCCTACCGGGATCTGAAATACTTCGTTTCAACAATCGAAAAATATGTGTACATAAATCATCTGAATGAATACAGCTCAAAGCCAATGAAACTTCCAAGGCCAAAGTTCTATGTTTTCTACAACGGCAAAGAAAAAGCAGAAAAGATCACAACTCTGAAATTAAGTGATTTGTACTACAATAATGGTGACGATGATGATATCTCACTGGAACTGATCGTGACACAGTACAATCTCAACCACCCGGACATTAAACCGATGGCATGTAAACAGCTGTTTGAATACCAGTGGTTTGTAAGTACTGTACGAGCAAACAAGGAAAAAATGGATATTTCGGATGCGGTATCGAAAGCATTGGATGACATGCCTGAAGACTTCACGATCAGGGAATTCATGATTGCAAACCGCAAGGAGGTCATTGAAATGAGTCTGTTTGAATTTGACGAAGAATATTACATGAATCTGTTCAAAGAAGAATACCTCCAGGAAGGTATTCAGAAAGGTATTCAGAAAGGTATTCAGGAAGGTATTCAGGAAGGTATCTCCAGGGGTATCGATTCGGAAAGAATTCAGGGAATCCGGAGTGCCTTTGCACTGCTGAAAGGTGCCGGGATCAGTGAGGAGGATTCCATTATGAGAATCGCTGCACAGTATCATCTTTCAGACAATGAGATCAGGCACATTATCTCTGAAGGACCTGACAGACATTGAATACTCAGAATTCCGACACAAAAACAAACATGGAAACCATTCGATTTTCACTGAAAGCGAAGGATCCATGTTTTTGTTTTACCTCTGTTGGTTATTCAGGGGATTGCTGTTTTTCTGATCATAATCCGGATACTGCTGTGACAGCCGTGATCAGATGAATGTCCGTTGACACGGACATTCCATTTCGCATTGGCTTATCAGCATTTTAAAAGGAGGCATCGCTGCCTCCCTGGTATGATTCCGTATCGTATGCTCACTTTGGCAATGGTTCGCGGTGAACAGGTTTGCGGGCGGTTTCAATTGCCCTGGCAGGACATACCAGCATGCAGAGATGGCATCCCACGCATTTGCCAGGATCAAGATGCGGTTTGCGTTTCTCATAATCAAAGCTGATTGCCTGATGGCCCCCGTCCATGCATGAGATATAGCATCTGCCGCAGCCATAGCAGCGCTCATGGCGGAAGACCGGGAAAACAACCATGTCACGTTCAATATCTGTGTGAGCAACCACGGTGGATGATGCTGCGCCGATCAGATCTTTCAAAGATGAAATGCCCTTGCATTTCATATATTCTCTGAGACCGTCAATCAGATCATCAATGATGCGGTAGCCATACTGCATGACAGCGGTTGTCACCTGGACACTGCCTGCGCCAAGCAATATGAATTCCAAAGCATCTCTCCATGTTTCAATGCCGCCCATGCCTGAGATATGAAGGTCATTGAGTTCTTTGCAATTGGAAAGATCGGATATGAAGCGTAATGCGATCGGTTTGACCGCGGCACCCGAATAGCCGCCAACCATTGAACGTCCCTGTACGGAAGGCTCCGCGACCAGGGTATCGATGTTGACGCCGGTGATGGAATTGATCGTATTGATTGCCGCGATACCATCCGCCCCGCCCCGTTTGGCGGCTAAGGCAAGCGGAACCATATCGGTGATATTGGGTGTCAGTTTGACCAGTACCGGAAGTTTCGTTCCTTTTTTGACGGCTTTTGTAAAGCGTTCAACAAGTTCTTCCGACTGGCCGATTGTGATGCCGAGATCACTGTCCTCCATATTGGGACAGGAGAAATTGCATTCGATGATGTTGGCACCTGCCTTTTCGCATTCCGAGGCAAGATATGTCCATTCCTCCTCATTCATTCCCATGATCGAAGCGACGATCACCTTGTCGGGGAATTCTTTTTTCAGTTCGCGGAATATCTGCATGTTCTCCTCCACCGAATGGTCGGAGAGCTGTTCGATATTCTTGAAGCCGGCGAATGAATGGGAATGAGAGCGGATTGCGGAAAAGCGCGGTGATGCCTCATGCTGGGGAAAGGAACAGATCGTCTTGAAGGCAGCTCCTGCCCAGCCTGCCCGGAAAGCTCTTGCGCACATGTCATAGCTGCTTGCCACGACACTTGAGGAAAGCAGGAAAGGATTCTCCAGTTTCACACCGCAGATCTCGGTACTGATATCCGCTTCTTCAATCCGGTGGGCAGGAAGTCTGGACGATTCATTAAGGAAGCCGGAAAAGATGTCCTGAATCTGAACCGGAACTTTTCTGCCGCTCAATACACATGCCTGTTCGCACGGTCCGGCGCATTGCGAGCAGTCATTGCCGTTCAGTTTCACGGCTGCGCCATGGTAGTTTTCAAAATAAAGTGAGCGGAGAATGTCTCCGACCGGCAGATTGCGCTCGCATACCTTTTCGCACATGGGATCCGCACAAAGCAGGCATTTGTTCATTTCAGAAAAGTCGAGAAACAGTCTCGGATTAATTATGTTCATAGAATTCACCTTATGAACATATGATGAAATCCGGTGTGCGATACACCGTCATTTCTTCATATGATCAGTTCCTGTATGTTCTGAAATCATTCTACCATAATTCAACGTGTTCATAATGACACCGCCGGCAGATGATTTTTTAACAATTTCAATGTTTCTTAAAACATTTGTTTTTTCGATCAGTGAGTGTTCACAAATTCACGGATATACTGTTTTGCCAGTTCATCGTGTTCCCCGCGGAACATGTGTCCGGCCCCCTTGATCTCATGATAGGTGCAGTCCGGATATTCGCGGATTGCCCTTCTGGCATAGCCGGGATCGACAACATTGTCTTCTGTGCCCTGAAGAAACAGAACCGGCCCTTCATAGCCCTGGATTTCCCGGTATGGATTGAGATCGATGACATCCGTCACATACACAGAGCCGAGTTTCATCGGTCCGCAGCGGATCGTATCGGGAATATTGTGCGGATCGAACCTGGCAAACATCATATGGCCTGCGCGGGCATCTGCCGGAATACATAAAGCGGGATACAGAAGGATCAGCGAACGGATCTTTTCTTTCAGCTGCTTTGCGCAGATGGCACAGACGAACCCGCCCTGTGAACAGCCGAGCAGACTGATCCGGTCTGAATCGACATATTCCATATAGGAGACATAGCTGAACACGCTCATCAGATCTTTCACTTCTGTCATCACGGACATATCCGTCGTTTTTCCCTGGCTTGCGGAAATCAGTCCGCCGCCGCAGAAGTCAAAGGTGAAAGCGAGATATCCAAGCTCAGCAAGAAGCTTCGCATAGCCTTTGCACATGGATGAATTTGCCATAAAACCATGGCAGAGAATGAAAGCCGGTTTCGGTTTTCCGGGTGTGATTTCCCCATAGATTTTTCCGCTGATTCTCAGTCCGTCGCGGTATGTTCTGAATGTTTTCATGATATTCAAGTCCTTTGTTATCTTCATCTTATCATGCGGATTGTTCACATGAAAATGCCTGCGTACAGCAGGCATTCACATATCATATTGAGTCGCATAAATTCCCGTGTACATGTTCAGCGGATGGATTCAAACCGTTGAAACACTTCTTTCAGATCTGCCGGAAGATGCTTAAGGCATTCGTTTCTGACTGAAGCATCAATGCCATAGTACGCTTCGGCAATACTGCCGGCCATGGCCGCAAGTGTATCCGTATCTCCGCCCAGAATGATGGCCTTGCGGATGGTGTCCTCAAAACTTTCCGCTTCCAGAAAAGCCGTGATCGCTTCAGGAACAGTATCCTGGCAGCTTGCGCTTCTGATATGCCTGCGGCGGTAATATTCATAGCTTACGGAAAGATCATAGCCGGTGATCTTTTCAATTTCAGCTCTGATTTCTTCTTTGGATGCCTTGTGGCGGGCCATGAAGATGGCACAGGCAATTGCGATTGCGCCTTTGATGCCTTCGGGATGGTTATGTGTAACGGATGCGCTCAATTCTGCCATGTGTCTTGTTTCCTCCATGGTGTCAAAGAGCCAGCCTATGGATGAGACACGCATTGCGGAACCGTTGCCGAAGCTGAAATAAGGTTTCGGATCTTCAGTGAAAAGCCATTCATAAAACTTTCCGCCATAGCCAGCATCCTCGTACAGTCTTCCCCATCTGCGCATCGAACGGACCAGTTCCTGCTTGATTTCCTCATCGCTGTTTCCTCGTGTGTCCATGATCGCTTCTGCAACGGCAATGCTCATGACGGTATCATCCGTGAAACGGCACCTCTCATGAAACAATGCGAATTCATCCGGAATCCTGTATCTGCTGAATTCAAATCTTGAACCGGCATAATCACCGATTAATGCACCTAACATATCTGTTGCCTCCCTTCTGTTTACGGTTTCAGTATATTCCTTGGTCCTTACAAAAAGGTCGTCTGTCAGGCGACAAATGACCTTCTTTTATTTTTTTGTTATTTCACACAGGCGAATACGCCGATGCCTTCCACATGTGTCACCTTCACATCCTCATACATGGAATACAGTCTCTGTCTCAGGCTGAATTCGGTTTCATAGGGCGGAGTGAAGAAGCCCATTTTCTGATAAAGATTTTTAATGAACCAGTCGGTTCTCTTGTTGGCGTTTCTGATATAGAAACAGCCGCAGAAGATTCCACCCTTCTTCAGCACACGGAAAGTTTCCGCATAAGCCGCTTCTTTGTCGGGGAAGGCATGGAAGCCATTGAGTGAAAGAACGATGTCAAAGCTTTCATCCTCAAAAGGAAGCTTTCCGACATCCCCCTGGCGGAATGTGACATTGTCAATTCCCATCTGCTCTGCCCTTTGCCTTGCGGCATTCATCATGTCTTCCGAATAATCGAGACATGTGATTTCCGCATCGGGAAGTGTCTTGTATACCGGCATGGTCAATACACCGGTGCCAACGGGAACCTCCAGAAGTTTTCCGGCAAAGTTTTCCGGGATGGCGGAAAGCGCCTGTTCAAGATAGGACGCATTTCTTTCTCCGTCCATATTCCATACCAGATTGCAGATGGCTTTGCCAAGCGGTGTGGAATAGGTCATCATGCCGTCATACAAAGAGGCATTGGAACCGCTCATTCTGTATGCATTTCTGATTTCATCATATCTGTTCATCTTCTGCTCCTTTTTTTCAGGAATTCATGATGTCATGAATCACATTGAGCACCGGCTCACTCCATTCATTCTGAAACAGCCATGCCTCATGGGACATCGCAAACGGAATGATCTGCGGATCACGGAAATGCTTAAGATAGCGTTTGCGGTATTTCTCACCCATTTTGAGTGCATAGATGATATGAACCTTTGTGCCTTTCACATGGATATCGTCTTCCAGCTTTGTCACATAATCGGAATAATATTCCCTGCTGACTGTATCAGGATGCAGGGAAACGATGCTTTGGGCGAATTCCTCCATGAAGGCGGCGGTTTCCTCATCATTGTCAGACCCGAAGGCTTTTGTCAGCATTGCCTTGAGCTTTTCCTGTTTTTCCCTGCTTTTGGCGGCATCCGCAATCCATCCGAGCTGCCGATGAAGGCATGGTCAATGTGGATGAAATTCCTTTGTAACAGAAGACCGACAAAACTTCCGCCGAGCGATGATCCGTATACCCCGTCCACATGGCCGTTATGGTTTTCAATGATATAGTCCTCAATCTTTTCCGTTACGCTATACATATCGGTGAACGGCATTTCCTTATGATCATCGAAGCCGTCATAGTTGACACAGATCAGATGATAGGTTTCAGCCAGGCGGTCAATGACCTTATGGAAGTTGATCTGCCATGTGCAGGCTGTCCCCGGCAATAACATCAATGTTTTTCCTTCCATATTTCCGAATTCATCAAATTTCATGGATCTTTCTCCCTTCTTCAGATGATGATTGTTTAAGTTAGTTTATACTTACCATTCTAGTCAGTTCAATGACCACTGACAAGTTCGGGTTCATTATCAGTTACACATCCGACCCCTTGTGGCATAATGAATGACATGTGCGAAAGGAGGAGTATCAATGAATCTGCCGTCATATGTGTATCTGATTCTGTCAATGGCATCCAGCGCGTCGATGGCACTGATGCTGAGAATGCTTTCCTCCTCTGAAAACAACCGGTATGGCATGATCCTTGGCAATTATCTGACCTGCACAGTCATCGGCTTTCTTCTGCTGGAAAACAAAAGCCTGATATTGAGTGCAAAGCCCGCCACGTATCTATGCGGTCTTGCGGGTGGAATCCTCTTTGTGGTCTCGCTTGTGTGCATGCAGACATCCATCGGCAAAAGCGGCGCCATATTAACCAGCGCCTTCTCAAAGCTCGGCCTTCTGGTGCCCTTATGTGTGAGCATTGTGTTCTTCCATGAAACACCCGGTGTGATCCAGACGTTCGGACTGGCTCTGGTGCTGATGGCAGTATGGGTCTTCTCCGGAAGCAGAGATGATACGCAGGGTGTGCGGAATTTCAATCTGCCCTTTCTGCTGGTGGTGCTGTTTACCAACGGCATGGCGGATGGCATGGCAAAGATCTATAACATCTATGGCGTGCGCGGCGAGGATTCGCTCTATGTCTTCTTTGTCTTTCTGTCTGCGGCATTTCTGACCTTGTTCCTGCTGGTGCGGGAAGGCATCAGAACAGATAAGAAAACATCTTTGAAAGATCTTGCGGCGGGTATTCTGGTCGGTATTCCCAATTATTTCTCCAGTGTGTTACTGCTCAAGGCACTGGACGGTATTCCGGCCTTCATCGTTTATCCGGTATTTTCTTCCGGCACGATTGTGATCGTCACGCTTGTCTCGCTGCTACTGTTCAGAGAATATCTTAACAAAAGACAGCTGGCAGGTCTTGCGATGATTCTGGTATCCATTGTATTGCTCAATCTTTGAATTAGACTCTTCCGTTCAAAAGAAAAACGGGAGAGTTTTTGTTTTCTCCCGTCATGATTCAGAATCCTAAGATCACTCCGGCAGCGCCTGCCGCAATGATCAGGAAGATCGGATGGATCTTCGGTTTGTAAAGATAGACACCCATGAGCACCGTATAGAGGGCAATTGCCTTCCAGTTGAACAGGGTCAGGAGGTTTCCGGACTCTTTCCATGCGTCCACATGGAAGAGCGCGATCAGAAAGATCGATACCACTGCGGAAAGGATAAAGCCGACAACCGCCGGACGCAGACCTGTAAAGACGCCTTTGACAACCTTTGCGTTTTTGAATTTCTCAAGCATTCTGGCAATGATGCAGATGACGATGACACTTGGTGCAACCAGTGAGAATGTGGCGGCGATGGCTCCGGGGATACCGAACATCTCATAGCCTACAAAGGTGGCCATGTTGATGCCGATCGGACCGGGTGTGCTTTCCGACACCGCGATCATGGTGGTTAATTTGTCAATCGTGAACCATCCGTATTTCACGGACATTTCCTTTAAGAAAGGAATCGTGGCAAGTCCTCCGCCGACTGCGAAGAGGCCGGTTTTGAAGAACTCCCAGCACATCAGAAGGAATGTGTTCATGCGGTTTCACCCTCCTTCTTCTTTTCTTCCAGGATAAACATCACATAGCCGCACACACCGGCGATCACCACAAGGATCATTGTGGAGATGCTGGTGAATGTGCTTAAGAGCCATGCGGCTGCGAAAATCACGAAGGTCGGAATGTTTTTGACGCCCTTCTGATACAGATTGATGATTGACTTTGTCATCAATACGCAGACGGCAACCTGGATGCCTCTTAAAGCGGACTGCACAACGAGCAGATCGGAGAAGTTCTGGATCAGACCGGCGATGCAGGAAATGATGATGATGGAGGGGCTGATGACACCCAGTGTGGCAATGATGCCGCCAAGCACCCCACGCAGCTTATAGCCGACAAATGTGGCGGTGTTGACAGCGATGATGCCGGGAGTGATCTGACCGATGGCATAATAATCCATGATCTCATCCTCGGTTGCCCAGTGATATTTCTGAATAACCTCTCTCTGGATCATCGGCAGCATCGCATATCCGCCGCCGAAGGTGAATAATCCCATCTTGAACCAGGAGACATAAAGATTCCATAATTCTTTCATTGATTCAATACCTCACGTCTATTGTACTCGCGCCTTACCAGCATGCAATATTGGAATCGGTGCGGCTTTCAGTGGCGCCGATCAAGACGCCGTTTTCCAGACGTTCAATGATCTGTCCCCTGCCGAAGGATCCGCTGCTTTTGGCATAGCTGATTTCATGTCCGCGCTTTTTCAGCTCTTCGAAAATCTCTTTGTCAAAGGAAGGCTCAACGATCACTTCCAAGCCGTTCTTCCACTGCCAGCGCGGCGCATCAAGTGCCATCTGCGGATTGAGGCTGAAATCAATCCGGTTCATGATGGTCTGCACATGACCCTGCGGCTGCATATATCCGCCCATCACACCGAAGGGACCGACCGCTTTTCCGTCCTTGCTTAAGAAGCCGGGAATGATCGTGTGATAGGACTTTTTGGAAGGCATGAGATAATTGGCATCTTCTGAATTCAATGAGAAGTCAGCGCCTCTGTTCTGAAGTGTCACGCCATAGCCGTCAACGACAATGCCGGAACCGAAACCCATGTAATTGGACTGGATGAAGGAGACCATGTTTCCTTCGCCATCGGCTGTGCAAAGATAGACGGTTCCGCTTTTTGGCGGCTGCACAAAGGAAGGCACAAAGGCGTTTTCTTTGATTTCAGCTGCCCGTTTCTTTCCGTATTCATCGGAAAGGAACCACATTGGATCGACATTCATGTATTTGGGATCGGTGATGTAATGCTTGCTGTCAGAGAAGGCAAGCTTCATGGCCTCAATCTGCTTATGATAGGTGTCAGCGCATTCCTTTTGCTCAAATTCAAAGTTTTTCAGAATGTTGAGTGCCATCAGAGCGGTGATGCCCTGACCGTTTGGCGGAATCTCATGAACGGTATAGCCTCTGTAATTGATAGAAATGGGCTCTACCCATTCCGCTTCATAGGAGGAAAGATCTTCTTTGCAGAAGAAACCGCCATGCATTTGTGATTGTTTTACAAGCGCTTCGGCGATTTCACCATGATAAAACGCGTCTGCATCTGTTTCTGCGATCAGTTTCAATGTGCGGGCATGATCCGGGAGTTTCACAAGATCACCGAAATGATAAGGCTCTCCGTTTTTGGTAAAGGTTTTGAACCATGGCGCAAATTCAGGCTTGTCGCCAAAGCGTTCTTTGAAGATCTCTGCGCTTCTTTCCCATCCTCTAGCGGTCACAGGGCCTAAGGCATAACCGTTTTCGGCATAGTCAATGGCCGGCTGAAGAACCTCTTTGAGACTGAGTTTTCCGAACCGTCTGCTCAGCTGTTTCCAGGCACCCACGGCACCAGGAACTGTTACGGGTGTCCAGCCATAGACGGGCATCTTTCCGTCTGCGCTTTGCTTTCTGACTGCATCCGCACTGATGTGCATGGGAGATCTTCCGGAGCCGTTAAGACCATAGAGATGATCCTTCACCCACACCAGGGCAAAGGCATCCGAGCCAAGGCCGTTGGCGGTCGGCTCTACTACAGTCAGAGCGGCCGCAGTGGCTATGGCGGCGTCGATGGCATTGCCGCCCCTTCTCATGATTTCAAGTCCTGCCGCTGAGGCAAGCGCGCTGCCGGTTGCGACCATCCCGCGGTTTGCGGCAATGATGTAGCGGCTGGAATGATATGGCTGATACAAAGGATCGTATTTCATAGGGATACCTGAACTTTCTTATGGCTAATCTTAGCAGAATTCAACAAACCCTGCTTTGTGAATGCATGTAACAGTATTGATAAGCCGCATCCTGAGCAGCAGATCATGCGGTCTGCCTGCAGTGATGCGGTTTTTGTGATATGGCAGCGATCACAGGCGTGGATCAAAAAAAGGACCGTTTCCGGTCCTGAGTGTGTAAAGTCTGTTACATCTTTGCGAAGACGTATTTCTCGATCACTTCCGCCACCGCGCCATGATCGCAGTCTCTTTCCGTGATCACATCGCATTCGGGTTTCATTGATTCAATGGTGTTGGCAACCCCGACGCCAAGGCCTGCCGCCTTGATCATCGAAAGATCATTGTAATTGTCGCCGATGGCGATGGTGTCCTTATGGTCAATGCCGAGCAGATCCGCAAGTCTCAGAAGTCCTGCGCCTTTGTTGACGCCCTTCTTGTTGAATTCAAGATAGCGGTTGGATGAATAGGAGACATCCATGTCATCGGTGATATCGGTCAGCTCCGCGGCGATGGAGCGCAGATATTCATGATCGGTATTCTCATAGAGGCATTTGACGATTTCCGTATCCTTGAGGAAATCGATGTTGTCCGTGAAGATTTCGGTGAATTCCTGTCTGTTGTCAAGGTATGCCACCTCACCGGGGTTCATATTGTAGGTGTAGACGGTATCGAGTGTGTAAACGTGCATGCACACATCGTATTTCAATCCTCTCTTATAGAGTTCAGAAGCCTGTTCAAAGGTGATACCTTCATAGTGAAGCAGACGGTTGCCTTTGTTTTCGGTAATGGCGCCGCCGTTGAAGGAAATGACATACTGTCCTTTCTTTTCATACTGGCCCAGTTCTTTCAGTGTGCCGAAGGCGGTGAAGAACGGTCTGCCGGTGGCGCATACAAAATAGCCGCCCATCTCCATGAATTTCTTAATAGCTTCGATATTTTCGTCACAGACGGTGCGATCTGCCTTGATCAGAGTTTCATCCAGGTCGCTTGCGATCAGACGGTACATGATATTTCCTCTCTTTCTCTATCTATTATTTTGACAGATTGCATGAACGGTTGCCAGTATGACAATATGCATGTTCATCTGTTTTTCAGATTTTTTCCGCTGGTTCTGATTTTCCGTAAAGGCGGTAGATCATCTGCGCCACCTCATGGGCATCCTCGCGCTTGCCTCCCTCCTCCCATTTGAGAAAGGCATTGAGAAGTCCTCCGGCATAGGCATACAGCTCATACATGTGCAGTTTCTTTGCCGGCAGAATGTTCTTCATCATATATTCATTGACCGCATCAATCAGGATGGTATACAGACCATGGCGGTTGAGCACCAGAAAGTATCTGGCATAGCGGTCAAAGTAGTTCAGGGAGAATTCGATGTGGTCCAGTTTCATATAGACAGACGGATCATCCACCTCTCCGCCCTCGATCATATAGCCGTTGACGATGATATTCAGATAATCGCATAAGGCGTCATAGAGGTTTTCATAATAGCGGTAAAAGGACATTCTGGAAACATCCGCACCCTTGATCACATCGGAGACACGGATCTGTGTGAATTCCTTTTTTTCCAGTTCATCCAGAATGGCATTGCCGATGGCGATTCTGGTTTTCAGCGTTCTGCTGTTGAAATCCTTGTTCACTTTCATAGCTGTTACACTTTCCGGTATTTTGTATCAATTGTTACAAAATGGTCTGTTTTGTAAATTTTAACATACGTGAAATATGCATACAATTCACATGTTGTACGGAGGTGATGAATATGAGGATTATCGCGGATTCATCCTGTGATCTGTTCACACTGGACACACCTGATTTCAGAACGGTTCCACTTTGCGTCTATACGGATGAGAGAAGGTTTACGGATGATGAGAATCTGGATCTTCATGAAATGCTGGATTATCTGGCTCTTTACAGAGGACGCTCCTATACATCCTGTCCTTCAAGCGATGCCTGGATGAAGGAATTCGAAGGTGCCGATGAGATCTTCGTCGTGACTGTCACCAGTTCCCTTTCCGGCTCCTATAACAGCGCAAAATGTGCCGCTGATATGTGGCGGGAGGAACATCCTGATACAAAGATCAGTGTCATAGACTCATTGTCCACCGGCGGTGAAGAGATTCTGCTGTTGATGAAACTGGCAGATCTTGAGAGAAGCGGAAAAACATTTGAGGAAATCGATGAAGAAATACGGGCATATCAGAAGACAACAAGACTGTTCTTCTCCTTCTTCTCGCTGCATAATCTCAGCCAGAACGGTCGTGTGAACAAAGCGGTTGCTTCCATGTTATGTGCATTGAACATCGCAGTCAGCGGCACCGCCAGCGCAGAAGGCACTATCAGTGTCACCGGCAAGGCGCGCGGCAGACGCAAGGTTGTCAAAGTGCTGATGGAACAGCTGGATAACGCGGGTTATAACGGCGGCAGAGTCGTGATCACCCATGCGGAAAGCGAAGAGCTTGCGGATATGTTAAAGGAAGCGGTACTGGCAAAGTATCCTTCCGCAGAGATATCCGTTTATCTGACCAGAGGCTTATGCGGCTACTATATGGAACGGCGCGGAGTTGTCATCAGCTGTGAGACAGACCGTATTTACCAGTAAGAAAACATAAAGATGCCATCCTTCCAAAGGGGATATTCCATTTCGCTCATGGGGTATCCTTTTTTAGTATCATTCTTTCCATAGAAAAACCGGATCATTCAGGTTTTCCCAGAACAATCCGGTTCATGTTTCAATGCGTTATTGAAGAATGGTTAACGCTCAGTCAATGTCCTCGCCGTTGGAAGCGATGACCTTCTTGTACCAGAAGAAGGAATCCTTGCGGGAACGTGCCACATAGATGAAGCCGTATCTCTTTCTCATTTCGCCTGTGCCGGCGGAAACGACGTCGATGCATCCCCATGTGGTGTAGCCGATCAGATCAACGCCGTTGTCGATCGCTCTGCTCATGGCCTGGATATGCGGACGATAGTATGCAATACGGTAGTCATCATGGATGGATCCGTCCTCTTCAACCGTGTCATATGCGCCAAGACCGTTTTCAACGATCATCAGCGGAATGCGGTAGCGGTCATAGATTCTTTCCAGGAAGTACTGCATGCCGGTGGGATCAAGCGACCAGCCCCAGTCGCTGTACTGCAGATACGGGTTCTTCGCACCCATGGACATATTTCCGCCTGCCTTCTCAGTGATATCGTGGGTTGTGGAGACGCCGGAGGAGTAATAGGAGAATGTGTACATGTCAACAGTGCCTGCCGCAAGATCATCCAGATCCTCATCGGTGATATCAAGCTCGCAGCCGTGTTCCTTCCACAGTCTCTTTGCGAACGGTGAATAATAACCGAAGACATGAACGTCGCCGCAATAGAAGATGCCGTTTTCCCAGTCATGTTCGCACTTGAGAACATCAGCCGGATCGCATGTCATCGGATATGCGCATGCGGTTGAGAGCATGCAGCCGATCATGTTTGTGGAATCAATCGCATGACCGATCTGGACTGCCTTGGCAGAGGCAACCAGCTGATAATGCAGCAGCTGATATGCTTCACGATAGCGCGCATCCAGCTCTTCCTTTGACAGATGCAGCATGTCATTGACCATATCAAGGAATGCGCACTCATTGTTGATCTCATTGAATGTCAGCCAATAGTGAACCAGTCCCTTGTATTCTGTGAAGCAGGTTGTCGCAAAGCGGACATAATGGTCAATCAGCTCACGGTTCTGCCATCCGCCCAGCTCCTCTTCGAGATAAAGCGGTGTGTCGAAATGCCAGATGGTGACCAGCGGTTCGATATTGTATTTTCTCAATTCCTTGAAGACTTCACGGTAATGCTCAACACCTTCCACGTTCGGTGTCTTTTCAATTCCCTTGGGGAACAGACGGCTCCAGGAAATGGACATGCGGTATACCTTGTATCCCATTTCCGCAAACAGAGCGATGTCCTCTTTGAAGTGATGATACTGGTCAACCGCCTTGTGGTTGGGATAGTAATAATCCGGGTTGACATAATACTTCGCGCCTTCGGGCAGACGGCCGAACTGGTTGATCTTGCCGGGTTTGCCGTCCTTGTCCAGATAAGTGATGTAACGGGGTTCGGAAACAGTTCCGCCGGTTGTCACATCGGTTTTGGCAGGGCCTCTGCCGCCCTCATTCCAGGCGCCTTCGACCTGGTTGGCAGCGGTCGCACCGCCCCATAAAAAGCCTTTCGGAAAACTCATAATGATAATGTCCTTTCTCTTTTTAACAATTATATCAGTTTTAAGCGATTGGTTGAATGTGTCATGTTATGCATACAGGCTCACAGATTGTATACAGCTGAATATTTCTTCTTGAGATAGTCCGTATAGTATTCCGGTGTGAAGTCTTCCCCGGTTGCCCGTTTCACGGTTTCCAGTGAAGAATACATGGCGCCGTCCTTCTGAACATGTTCCTTGAGCCATGCGGTGACTTCGGTGTACTTGCTTTCCGCAAGCAGTGACTGCACATCGATCTCTTGTTCCATCGTGTGGGCAATCTGGGCGGCGAATGCGCTGCCTAAGGCATAGGTCGGGAAATAGCCGAAATATGCATAAGGCCAGTGCATATCCTGAAGAATGCCTTCCTTTGCGTCCTTGACATCCACGCCAAGATATTCCTTATATTTTTCATTCCAGATCTTTTCGAGATCCTTGACTTCCGTTTTACCTGAGAACAGATTCTTTTCCATTTCATAGCGGATAAGGATATGGAGCGGATAAGTCAGTTCATCCGCTTCGGTTCTGACCGGTGAGCATTTCACTTTGTTGAATGCGTGCATGAACTCTTCAAAGCTGATTCCTTCCAGCTGCTTCGGGAAATGTTTCTGAAGCTTCGGCCAGTTGGCACGCCAGAAGCCTTCGGTTCTGCCGAGATGGTTTTCGCAGAGTCTGGATTGTGATTCGTGCATGGCGGCGCTGATGCCGGAAACGATCATCGTTCCGTCATATTTTTCATCCACATTGTGGGTGAACCATGCATGTCCGGTCTCATGGACGGTGGAAAGAATGCCTGCCACGGCATCATGTTCACGGTATTTGGTGGTGATGCGCACATCATTGACGCTGATCCATGTGGTCAGAGGATGTTCCGATTCACCAAGCTTGCCCCACTCATTTGTAAAGCCGAGATATTCCAGGATTTCCTTCATGAGCTTACGCTGTTCATCGGTGTCAAATGACTGGTGCAGGAAGGAATCATCAATCTCTTGTGCCTCATTGATTTTATGAATCAATGGAACCAGTTCCTTCTTCACATGTTCAAAGAAGGCGTCATAGCGTTCCATATTCCATCCTTCCTCATTGTCATCCAGCAGGATGTCATAGGGATGGCGGTTATCATTGCGGTAAGTCAGAAGTTTCTTCTGCATTTCCACGAGTTTTTCCAGATACGGATAATAGCTTTCCCAGTCAGCGGTCTGCTTGTATTTGAGCCATGCGCGCTCGGACTGCTGAAGAGCATCATGATAAGCCAGATAAACATCTTCCGGCACATTGCCCATGCGTCTGAATCCCTTCTGTCTTAACTGCAGTCTTCTGCGCAGAATCGGATCAAGGGTTTCATCCGCAAGCAGCTCTTCCGTGATTTCGGGAATGCTTTCGTCATTCTGGATTCGGAACAATTCCCCTGCCAGCAGAGATGTATGTTTTGCGCGTAAGGGTGCGCCGTTTAACGGCGGTCTGTCATTGGCGTCAATGCCGATCAGAGTCATTGCAAAGCGGTATGCGTTGAGTTTCTTCTCCCATTCCTCATAGCGGGCAATCAGTTCTTCATTCTTCATCTGTATCATTCCTTTCCGTTTTCAGCGGTAAATTGATTTCTGAACATTCAATCACAAAGTATTCCTCATCCAAGCCCGGATCAGGATGTGAGTCTTCAATGCTCAAAGAAACGCCATTCACTTCTGTTTCTTTGAAATCTTCCGGATTTCCCAGGATGACATATTGGGGACCGGCGTAAATGAAACTGCCTTTGCCATCCGGGCAGACAGGCATCGTATCAAGCGGTTTTTCTATGTCTATTCCTAACGTCTTTAAATATGAGGCAAGCTTCGGATAGGCGGCGCGGATGTTTCGGTAAAAGCGGATACAGTCTTCGCAGCTGCACAGATCCTCTTCCTTTAAAGACTGATAATAAGCGATTGTCTTTTCTTTGTTCATGAGATCTTTCCTGTGTTCAATTATGACACAATCCGCTTGGAAACTCCTTTACTTTGCCAGTAAAAAAGAAAACGATGAAGTCATTCTATCGTCTTGATGAAGGGGCTGTTAAAAAACCTCCAGTAAATACTGGAAGTTAAACAGCTCCTTTTTTCTTGTATTTGTAAGATGATTTAGCTTTCTGATTCACAGATTTT
>CACWLH010000027.1 GCA_902761625.1 uncultured Erysipelotrichaceae bacterium | reverse complement strand
CGCTTTTCACTGAAAAGTTGTTTTTGTCATGCGCTTTTTCAAAGAACTCTTTAAAAGTCCTTATTTAATATCTCTTGACATATTACCTAAAGACTTTTTCTGCGCTTATTCTACCAATTAAGATTGTCAATATCAATGCCCGAAGTTCAGAAGAGCGATGTTTCCGGCTCTTTATGCTCCTTGATATACTTCGTCCATTTGATATATCCGTAAGTTGTGTTCGTAAAGTATCCGAGTTTCAGCACCAGCAGCACATACTGGCCGGAAAGGATATTGATAATCGACTCAAGCAGCGCACAGATATACCATGCGATCCACTGCTCACGCAGACGGAAGAAGATGAACAGTCCGTTTGCGATGCCCACCGCGGAGGCACATGCGTCAAGATAGATGATGGCAAGTTCCAGATTGCGGTTGCCGCCCAGGAAGTCCGTGGAAATATCCAGGCCGCTTAAGAAATAGCCGACTCCGAATGTCCACATGGCAATGGCAAGGATGATCAGCACTTCCTGCCATCCGGTGAGTCTTCTGACCACGGTCAGCTCATCCTCCTGCTCATCCTTGTGCTTGGACCAGTTGATGAAGCTGATAATATCGATCGGCAGCCAGAAGAACAATGTGACCGCCATTGTCGCAAACCGGTACATCAATACGATGCAGATGAGGATTTCGGTGATTTCCACCGCCACCGAAACAAGGAAGTTATAGCGCGACTGCTTTGAGATCAGCAGTTCGCACAGGATATTGAGAAGTGTATCGAACAGATACAGGAACATGATCACGATGCCGCTGACACCGTTGGCGCTCTCCTCGGGATAAATGACCGATACGACCGTCGCCAGCAACATGATTGACAGGAACCAGCACTTTTCATAGGTCGTGAAGAACTTTCCGAAGAATAACATGACCGCCAGCGACAGCGCCAATACAGCCAGGGAATTGGCGGCGTTGAATACGGGCATCATCCGGGCAGCCATCACCGCTTTGTACGTTGAGGCGATTTCGCTTTCAGAAGGATCCTTGTGATCAAAATACAGCTGATCCCCCTTCTCATTGACATATCCGTGAGCGGTGATTGTCTCATTTTCAAGCTGTTCATATTCCTCATACGGATAGGAGATGATCATCTGCTGATCATCCTTGACATAGATGACATCGCACATCGTGCTGTCCTCATCATAGTCCTCCGCTTCAAAGTCACGCGCCATTTCCAGCGTGCCGGTATATTCCATCGTACCCGCAGATCCGTTGACTTTCATGAATCCCATGGTGAATGACACCGCCGAAACCAGAATCAGAACTGCCAGAACGATGATTTCGGCAAGGCGGACTTTCGGATGCGGTTCAATATATGTTTTCAGTTTTTTCCACATATATATCCTTCTTTCTGAATGCAACGCTAAATACTATACCATAATTGTTCCGCGCATATCTTCCCGATTGTCTGCGTGAATGGATTTCATGCCTTTTCTGCCGGAAAGCACAGAAAAACGGCCCTTTCCGGGACCGTTGTATGCATTATGTGAATCAGAGCTCCTCGCCGTTGGAAGCGATGACTTTCTGATACCAGTAGAAGCTGTCTTTTCTTTCTCTGTGGAAATCGCCGTTGCCGTCATTGTCGCGGTCGACATAGATGAAGCCGTAGCGCTTCTTCATTTCGCCGGTGCTTGCGGAAACCAGGTCGATGCATCCCCACATGGTGTAGCCCATCAGATCAACGCCATGCTCGATCGCGATGGCCATCTGTTCGATATGCTTGCGCATGTAGTCAATGCGGTATTCATCATGGAATTTGCCGTCCGCGCTTCTTTCATCCACCGCGCCGAGTCCGTTTTCAACGATCATCAGCGGAATCTGATATCTGTCATAGACTGTTTCCAGATAGTAGCGCAATCCCTTCGGGTCGATTGTCCAGCCCCAGTCGCTTGCCTCAAGATACGGGTTTCTCACGCCGCCAAACAGGTTGCCCTTGCCCTTTGACATTTCCGGATCTGTGGAAACGGTGTTGGACTGATAGTAGGAGAAGCTGTAGAAATCAACCTTGCCGGCCTTCAGAATTTCCGCATCTCTTTCTGCCAGGGCCTTCATCGCCTCAACATCGGCACCGTTTGCGGCCCAATAAGAAGGAGCCCAGGAAGGATATGCGCCGCGGGCCTGCACATCGCCGCAGTAGAAATTCATCTGTCTGTCGAATTCCATTGCCGCAATGATATCGTCCGGTCTGCAGGAATACGGATAGTTGGCCGAACCTGCGATCATGCAGCCGACCATGTTTTCAGGATCGATCTCATGTGCCTGCACAACGGCCTTTGCGCTGGCCACAAACTGATTATGCAGACCGACAAAACGTCTTTGCGGAACGTCCCAGTCGCAGGCGCCGAAGGTGATCGGCTGATCATTTTCAGGCAGAATGCCAAGACCGTAGATCGCACCCATGCCGGCGATGGTTCCGCAGTTGATCTCATTGAATGTGAGCCAGTATTTTACCAGGCCCTTGTATTCGGTGAAGCAGAGCTTTGTGAATTTCAGCCAGAGATCAATGATCGCGGGGTTGTCCCAGCCGCCGTACTTATGGGAAAGAGCGAGCGGGAATTCATAATGGCTGATGGTGACCAGCGGTTCAATTCCCTTCTCCTTGCAATGGATGAAGATGTTCTTATAGAAGTCAATGCCTGCCTGAAGCGGCTCTGCATCATCGCCATTGGGGAAGAAGCGGCTCCATTGTACAGAAAGGCGGAAGCACTTGAAGCCCATCTCCGCGAACAGATCGATGTCCTCTTTCCAGTGATGATAGAAATCGATTGCCAGATGGGAAGGATAATAAGTGTTTTCCTTCACGCCTGCCGGAGTGATGTAACGGGGTTTGTCAACGGTGCCGCCCATGATGACATCGGGTACGGAAAGACCCTTGCCGTCCGCGTCATAGCCGCCTTCAAACTGGTTCGCCGCTGTTGCGCCGCCCCAAAGAAAATTTTTCGGGAATTTTGCCATTGATTGTTTTCCTCCTGTGGTAATTGGTATATCCATTATCGCATGAATTTCCGTTTCTTAACCAGCCTTTGCTCATTTTCATGCCGCTGATCAAATATGTTCCGTTTCCGTGCAAAACTGATAAAATAGCCTCATGGAAAAAACCGCTGAGCACACACATACACACGATCATGATCATGAACATCCGCATGACCATCATCATTCCCATACCCATACGCATGATCCGGAACACATCCGTAAAATTCTCAACCGTTTCTCCAGATCGATCGGACACCTGGACTCGGTGAGAAGAATGGTGGAGCGTGGTGAGGATTGCGCCGATGTATTGGTGCAGCTGGCCGCGGTCAGAGGCGAGATCAATAAAATCTCCCAGCTGATCCTCAAGGAACATCTGGACCACTGCATCCTGGATGCGATGGAGACACATGACCATGAGGCCATTGAGAAACTCAATGATGCCATCGATAAATTAATGCGCTAAACAGACAAAAGGATATCCGCGCGGATATCCTTGTTTTTGTCATTCCATTGCGGAAACGATGATTTTCTTCAGAATGACACAGCCCTTTTCAGCCTTGATTGTAACTGTATGAATGCCCGCATCCAGCTGCGTCAGTTCATCATGAATGAACCTTGCGGCTTTGAGGAACTGCCTTTGCACAGGCAGTGAGCGGTCGGTGCTGATGCTCAGAACGAAATCCTCATCCGCTTTGTACTCCATGCCCATACTGAGGGAGTTTACTTCATCGCGCACCGTATAGCTGAGACAGTCCCCCTCTTCCAGAAGGATGAACATATGCGCGAAATCACCGTATTTGGTTTTATCCTTGCGCAGATCGTTGAGACCCGGCGCATCCGCATAGCGGTAGCCTTCCTCCCATACCAGATGCATGCGGTCCTCACGTCTGTAGCCGTTGTACAATGCATACTTCCAGCTGCCATGATGAGGATTCTCCGGATCATAGCCGATGGCGGGAATCTCAAAGCTTCCCTTTCTCATGATATGGTTCACGCGGTCCGCACGGATCACGCAGTTCTCAAAGCGGATGTTTTCCAGCCATTCATCCATGATGCGGATCGCATGCGCATAGGAAGGCTTCTTTCCGCCGTTATAGAAATAATCATTGATGATCTGCCACTCTGCCGGATTGTCAAAGCCGAGAATATATGCCGCGCAATCGTTGTCGATCGCCTTTGCGACCCAGATGTTGAAGCCCATATGATATTCCACGGCCATTTCATAAGTGACCGCCATCCAGAGATTTCCATCCTCGCTTCCGTCATGGGTGCTGCCGCCGGTCTCGCCGATCCATACGGGCACATTGAGCGCTTCGCTGCGCTCCAGCATTTCGCCAAAGACCGAAAGATCAGGCAGCTTCTCATAAAGATGCACGGTCATCACCCAGTTATGGCATTTGGGATCATAATCATGATCGAAGATTTCATATCTGCCCGCGAAACGGTTGCCCTGGATAAAGATGATATGCTGCGTGTCGATTTTGCGGATCGCATGCACACATCTGTCATAGAAGCTCTTGAGCGCCGGAATCAGATGATCCCATAACGGCAGCGCAATCGGTTCATTGAGCAGCTCATAGCCGGCCACGATCCATCTGTTCTGATAGCGGCTGGCAAACTCCTGCCAGAGAATGATGGTTCTTTCCTGGTCCTCATCATTGAGAAACATGGTCGGCACATTGGCATATCCGTCATCGCATGAGACACCGCTCTGTCCTCCGCATGCCGCATGCATATCGAGAATGACATAAAGACCGGTCTCTTCGCAAAGATCGATGATTTCATCCAGATAGGCGAAGTTTCTCTCATTGAAGACAATGCCCGGGCCCTCTTCCAGAAACAGTCTGGCGGAAAGCGCCAGGCGGATGGAGTTGAAGCCGAGCTGTCTGAAGCACTTCAGATCCTCCTCAGCCAGATTGACCCGCATCCATTTTTCCCTGAACTCTACGGCATAGTCCTTTCCGCACAGCTCTTCGATGGCCGGATCCATCGTGCGGCCTCTGTCGAAGGGATGTGCACGCATGAAAGGTCCCATGTCCGCGCCAAAGCGCATGGTCCCCATCAGAAAGCCTTCCGGATTCATCCAGCTGCCGGTTCCGACGCCTCTTAAAATGATCTCATCGCCGTCCTCATCGACGATGATGCGGCCGTCTGTTCTCAGCATTGATTTCACTTTGTCGAATTTCATTGATCACCTCGTATTGTTCCTGCAGTTTTATAAGAAACATGATTTCACTGTTTCTATTGTAGCCGAAAATTCACATAAGCCGGAACCAATCCTTCCGCACATCCGCTTCATTCCATGATTTTTTCTTTCCGCGCATGAAAACAAAAAGACTGTCCTGAGCGGAACAGTCAGCGCTTCATGACATTTTTGCGGCTTCTTCCTCTGTGGCGGAAGTTCTGTACGAACTGCCCTCAATGATCATATCACTCATGGTCATCATAATACCGACCGCTTCCATGGGCGTCTGAGGTTTTTCGCCGAACACTTCCAAGACAAGCTGCTGAAATTCATCCCATTGATCGTTCATATTGTTCCTCCTTCTGCACCGTAAAGATACCGCATCCATTGTGCTGAAAATATGCCATGATTCATAAACTGCGCATCCTGAATATACACCGCACAATGAAATACTGCCGTAAACCGGCAGTATAATTTCACCTGTATTTTCTTCACATCTGATAGGTCGCATAGGTCGCAAGCAGATAGACGGCGATCATTCCGCCGAGAATCAATGCCTGCTTTAGACGGTGCTCACTGAGCAGACCGACAAATTCGCGGACCATCGCATTGGGCCAGAAATACCATCTGGTCGCACTTCCGATTCCCTGGGCACGCATCTTCACCCTTCTTGCCCACAAACCGCTGCGGAACACATGATAATTCGTTGTGGAATAAATCACTTTCGCATCCGGTCTGATCTGATCGATGATCTGTTTGCTGAAAAGCATATTCTCATAAGTGTCGGTGGACCGGTTTTCCTGAATGATCTGATCTGCCGGAATGCCTTTGGCGATCAGATAGCGGCGCATTGCTTCGCTTTCTGAATTCACCTCATCGCTGCCCTGGCCCCCGCTGGTGATAAACACAGGCGCCTTTCGGGTTTCAAAAAGCTGGTCATGATAAAACTTCAGTGCGCGCTCGATCCTGCCGGCAAGAAGCGGCGTCGGGGTGCCGTCTGCCATCAGGCCGCTGCCAAGCACGATAATAAAATCCTTGTCCTTTGAAGGCTCATATCCGGTCACGATGACATTGGCAATGATGGTGCCGATCATCATGCATTCAAAATAGAGATAAACCGCGGCATACAGATTGATGAGCAGCTCATGGCGCATGACTTCCGTCTGGGAGCCGGCCACATAATCATCCGTGAAAAACAGAAAGAGCACACCGCCGATCAGCAGCCCACTCAGAATCATGCCGAGAATATTGCGCACGCTTCTGCCCTCATGGCGTATGAGTGAAATATTGGATGCGCATAAGCCTCCCGCAAAAACCGTGATCAGCGGAAATGAGACGATCATGAAGGTCTTGGGCATCTCAAGCAGACGGCCGAACAATGAAAAGAATCCATAATCAGCCGCAAAGCCATAGGAGCGGATTCTGTATATGAGCAGCCCCATCGCGCTCAGAAAGTAAAAAGCGAACAGGGCGAAACCGGAATAGAAGATTGTGTTATATGAATACGGATTGTACTCAAGCTGCTGAATCAGAGCTCTTACCAGCAATACAATCACCATGATCAGATAAACGGTAAACAGGCAGCTGAACAGATAAAAAGAATAATAGCCGCTGTAATAAAGAATGCACAGCACAATCATCAGAATGCCGCTGAGCACAGCGATATTCCACACATCCGGTTTTCTGTTTCTGCTGTCAAATCTGAACATAATTTCCCTTCTCCTTATTCTTTCACCCCGGCTGATCAATGTCCAGTCACTTTGAAAAAAAGCCATGCATATGCACAGCTTAATTTTCTGATTTGAGTTCGAAGATCATATCGCGCAGCTCTGCCGCTCTTTCGAAATCCAGCGCTGCCGCCGCCTCTCTCATTTCCTTTTCCAGATCCGAGACAAGCTTTGCATGATCCTTTGTGCTCATCTTCTTCTTGCGGTTCATATACTTCGCCGCCATCTCCTTGGTTTCTTTGCCGCGGATTGCCTCCTCGACATTTTTGCGGATGGTGGTCGGAATGATGCCGTGTTCCTTGTTGTAGGCCTCCTGGATGGACCTTCTTCGGTTGGTTTCCGTGATCGCGAATTTCATCGAATCGGTGATATTGTCCGCATACATATAAACCTCGCCGTTGGCATTTCTTGCGGCACGGCCGATCGTCTGGATCAAAGAGCGCTGTGAGCGCAGGAAGCCTTCCTTGTCCGCATCCAGAATGCATACAAGCGAAACTTCAGGAATATCAAGACCTTCTCTGAGCAGGTTGATACCGACAATGGCATCCACCTTGCCAAGACGCAGATTGCGGATGACCTCGGTTCTTTCCAGGGTTTTGGTTTCATGGTGCAGATAGGCAATTTTGTATCCCCTGTCCTTGAGATAATCGGTCAGATCCTCCGCCATGCGCACCGTGAGGGTGGTGATAAGCACACGCTCATTCTTTCTGATGCGCTCATCAAGGGCTTCGCAGATATCATCCACCTGTCCGCGGGTCGGCTTGACGGTGATCTTCGGATCAAGCAGTCCGGTCGGACGGATGATCTGTTCAACCACCTGGCCTCCGGTATGATCCAGTTCATAATCGCCCGGGGTTGCCGAGCAGTAGATGACCTGGTTGATCATGCCTTCGAATTCATCGAATTTCATCGGCCGGTTATCCAGCGCGGAAGGCAGACGGAAGCCATATTCCACAAGCGTTTCCTTGCGCTGTCTGTCACCGTTGTACATGCCTCTGATCTGGGGAAGAGAGACATGGGACTCATCGACGATGAGCAGATAATCCTTCGGGAAATAATCGAACAGATTCCACGGTCTCTGGCCGGGTTTGCGGCCGTCGATATGCATGGAATAGTTTTCAATGCCCGAACAATAGCCGTTCTCACGCAGCGATTCCAGATCGAAGCGGCATCTTTGTTCCAGACGCTCCGCTTCCAGAAGCTTTCCGTTATCCTTGAAGTATTTCAGCCTTTCCTCCAGTTCCGCCTCAATATTATCGCAGGCCCGCATCATGGCGCTCTTGGAGCGCGCATAGCCGCTGGCCGGGAAGATATTGTAAAACTGATAGGCATTGATGGTGCGCCCGGTCACCGGATCCACCTCGCTGATCCGGTCAATCTCATCGCCCCACATTTCAATGCGGATATTGAACTTGTCGGTGTATGAGGGCGTCAGGTCAATGACATCGCCTCTGACCCGGATCGTGCCTCTGGCCTGATCCATATCATTGCGGGTGTACTGCAGCTCAATGAATTTGCGCAGCAGATCATTGCGGTTATAGCTTTCGCCGACCCGGATGGTCATGAACATGTTCCGGTACTCCACCGGATCAGAAGCCGCATATATGCATGCGACCGATGCGACGACGATGGTGTCCCTGCGTTCGGAAAGCGAATTGAGCGTGCTTTCCCTGAACATGTCAAGCTCCTCATTGATATCGGCGGTTTTCTCGATATACATATCGGTCTTGGGCATGTAGGCTTCCGGCTGGTAGTAATCGAAATTGGAAACGAAGAATTCCACCCGGTTATGGGGAAAGAGCTCCTTGAATTCCGAATACAGCTGGCCGGCAAGCGTCTTGTTGTGAGAGAAGACAAGCGTGGATCTGTTCACGCGGGCAATCACATTTGCCATCGTGAAGGTTTTACCGGTTCCGGTAGCGCCTTCAAGCACCTGTTCACGTTTGCCTTCCAGAAGTCCGCTGACCAGCTCATCAATGGCATGGGGCTGATCGCCGGTGGGCCGAAACTCTGATACCAGTTCAAATTTTTCTTCAGCCATTGAGAATCTCCCTGGCTTTGGCGAGCTGGGTGTCATGATCGTGGGTGGTAGACCAGTTCATGATCAATGCCGAGACAATTGCCTCATGAAGCTCCTTGGTGAGCTTTCCGTTATAATCCAGACCGTTGTCCGCCGCAAACTTTTTCAATGCATCGGAAGTGGAAGAAGAGAAATAGCCGTCCTTGCGGTCAACGCTGTAACCAAGATAATCCATGGCGATCTGCACATCCTTGACTGCTTCTGAAACCTGGTCAGTCTGATAGGACTCATCCTCCTCCATACCGACATAAACACGGCTGACGCCTTCGGGCACCTCGACTGTCTCATCCGGCTCAATGCCGTTGAGGTTGACCCAGACACCCTGCGGAGAAACCCACTTTGAGGTTGTATATTTGATCGCCGAGCCGTCATCGAACATTCTTGTGATCTGCACGGTGCCCTTGCCGTAAGACTTTGTGCCCACCACGGTGACATCATCACGCTGTTCCTTCATGGCCAGGGTGAAGACTTCGGAGGCGCTTGCGGTATTCTCATTGATCAGAATGACGATGCCGTCATATGACTGCATGAAGCCGCTGGCCGCATAGACATCTTCCTCGCTGCCATCGGGATAAACCTGCTTCATGCAAAGCGTTCCGCCGGGCAGGAAACGGCTGGCAACCTGGGCAAGCGCATCAAGATAGCCGCCGCCGTTGTCGCGCAGGTCAATGACAAGCTTATGAATATCGGCCGCCTTGAATTCAGAAAGATAGCGGTCAATCTCCTGGGCGGTGCTTGTGCCGAACTGATAGAGCTGCAGATAGCCGGTATTTTCATCGAGAATGAAACCGTGCGCAGTCGCGGAGATTTCATCACGGGTGATGGTGATTTCAACCGGTTCGCCCTGACGGCGGAAGCTGATTGTCACATCCGTGCCCTTTTCACCCTGCACGCGCTCCTTGATGTCGGCGGATGTCATGCCTTCGGTGCTGACTCCGTCCACTGCCTCAATCACATCGCCGGGCTGCACGCCGGCTTTGTCCGCCGGAGCGTCGCGGAACACTTTGGTAACCATGTTGATGCCGTTGCTGGAGATGAACTCCACGCCGATGCCGACAAAGTTGCGGTCGATGGACTGACGGAATTCCGCCACCTCCTCGGCCGACATATATTCACTGTGAAGATCCTCCTCATTGGCGAAGATTCCCCTGAGCGCCTGATCGCTCAGACGGGTATCGAGATCTTCGATATCCTTTCCGAAGAACCAGTCATTCTCCATAATATCGAAGGCCGCCTGGATTTTCTGCGAGGAGTTCATGGACTGGATGTTGCGGGCGCCTCGGCGCAGCCACTCCGTACCCGGCACAGGGAAAATACTGCCGATTCCCCAGCCTGCCAGAAGACCGGCAGCCAGCAGAACAACCAGGATGACACGCATCCGTTTCAGTTTTTTCCTGGTCCTGGCAAGTTCATCATTTCTGCTTGCTTCATAACTGCCGAAACGCATCAGCTGAATATCATCCTTTTCATTTTCCCTATGATCTCTGTCAAGATTCACCATGGTTTCTCCTCCTTTTTAGGAAAAGAACTCCGGAAGATCCGGAGTCTTTTGTACATCTTAATATCCGAAAACTGTTTCCGGTCTGATACGGCACGGAGCGCCGTAGCCGGCATCGCATTTTCTGTTGCTGCCCTGCCATCCGGTTCCGAATGCCAGGTCACCGTTCCATGTCTGGGCGTAATTCGCGAAGTTTGATCCGTCGCCGAGATACATGATCTCGATATGGCAGTGCGGACCGGAACTGTTGCCGGAAGAACCGACATTGCCGATCTGGGTGCCGGCACTGATGATTGTGCCGGAAGCGATCGGTGAGCCGAGCATCATATGATATGCCGCGACTCCGTAAAGCGATCCGTTGACCACCACCAGATAGTGGACCTGATTGCCGCCGCCGTATGCGCCGCCGAACTGATAGCCGCACATGTTGCCAAGGCCGCCATAGGTTGAACAGCCGTTGGCGCTGCTGAGGACGACGCCGCTGCCGACCGCATAGATCGGTGTGCCGACTCCCGCCGCGAAGTCATAGCCGAGGTGTTCATAGCCGCTGGAATATGCCCATGTGCCGGCGCTGCGGTAAGAGCCGGGCACCGGGAAGTACCAGCTGGATGAGGAGACAGTGGGAATGTCTTCCAGTTCACCGGCCGCCGCCAAAGCCGCCATGCGGGCCGTGATCGCACTGATATCCGCTGCGATCTGCGCACTTGCCGCACGCATTTCCGCTTCTTTTTCAACCGCCGCATCCTGGACGATCTGCACCTGCGCCTGCAGGACAATCACATCCTCCTGACGGGCAACCAGCTCATTCTGCTGAGCCTGCAGCTCATTTCTTGCGATCTCCATTTCCGTTCTGATCGCTTCCATCTGCTGTCTGACTTCGACCATTTCGGCCTTGACCGTCTGCAGTTCCTGCTTCTGAAGATTGAGACGGTCGATCAGTCCCACGAGTTTTTCCATGGTGGTCTGATCGTATTTGGCGATCGCATTGATGCCGGTGATGACTCTCAGAAAGTCCTCAAACGAGGTGACACCGAGCAGAATATCGAGATATTTGTTGAAACGCATGGATGGCTGCGCATTGCTCATGCGGTTCTTCACCTTGCTTTTCAGGGAATCAACTTCCGCTTCCGTCTCATCGATCTCCGCCTGTTTGGCATCGATTTCCTTCTGCTTGTTGTCAATTTCAATCTGCTTGTTGTTGATCTCGACCTGCTTGGCATCGATCTCCGCCTGCTTGGCATTGATCTCCTCCTGCTTGCCGTTGATCTGTGTCTGCAGACCGTCGATCTGGCTCTGATACTCTGTGATCTGAGCCGCATATGTTTCCAGATCCGCCTTGATGGCCGCTCTCTGGCTTTCGATTTCATCAAGTCTTGATTCGAGGGAGCTGCGCTGCGAATTGACATATTCCGCATATGCGTTGCACGCCTCACGGTCGCTCGAAGCCACCTGTCCGGTGCACTTGTCCTCCCAGTATTCCGTATCTGTGTAATCCGGCTCCGCCTTGACGGTGAATACCGCCGATGTATTGGCAACGCCGATACATACAGCCGCCATCACAGCCGCAAAGCGCTTCATCGTTTCCACCTCAGATACTTGGTCACGGACAGCCAGCTGCCGATATAACCGACAACAATACCGATCAGTGCGAGAATACCTGAAATATACAGTGAGAACGGAATGGGTTTCTCAAGATTGAACAATGCCGAGAAGACAATGCCCTGGGTATGCTGATAAAGAGCCATATAGCCCCAGATTGTCAGGGCGATCGGCAGTAATGATCCCAGGAAACCGATGATCATTCCTTCCCATACAAACGGTGCACGGATAAAGCCGTTGGTGGCGCCGACATTGCGCATGATGGTGATTTCATCCTGGCGGGCGCTGATTGTGAGCTTGATCGTATTCTGGATCAGGAAGATGGCAAGAATGGACAAAGCCGCCACAAAGATCACACCGACTCTGCGGATGGTTTCCATTGCGGATACCACATCCACGGTGGTCTGTCCGCCATAGTCAACCTTTTCCACGCCGTCAATCTCACGGATCTGCGAGGAGATCACCTCAATCAGATCGCCGTCTTCCACTTCCACATAGAATGCGTCATTCATCGGATTGTCATCGCCAAACGGCGCCATAACCTCACGCATGGCCGCATCATCATATTGATCCAGGTAATACTGGAATTCCGCCTCTTTGGAGGAGAATTCGACGGCTTTGACGCCTTCAACCTGTTCAATCTGACTTCTGATCTTTTCCTCGGCTGCTTCGTTTTCGTATTTTTCATCAACGATCACCGCGATTTTCATGGAGTATTCGATGTTCTTGGTAAATACGCGCAGATGCCATGAGAACACCAGGAAAATGGATATGATCGTCAGGGTGATTGTCACCGCGATGGCACTGGAAAGCGCCATTCCCCAGTGTCTGCCGACACCGCGGAATCCTTCTTTGATCGGTCTACTGATCATGACGGACATAACCTCCTTCCGCCAGATCGGCCACGATATGACCGTGCTCAAGAACCACCGTGCGCTTGCGGTGCTTGTTGACAAGAGTCAGGTCATGTGTGACCATCAGGATCGTTGTTCCGTAACGCTTGTTGATTCTTTCAAGCAGAGCCATGATCTCATCGGATTTGCCCGGGTCAAGATTGCCGGTGGGCTCATCCGCGATCAATACCTTGGGACGGTTGGCAATGGCGCGGGCGATTGCCACACGTTGCTGCTGGCCGCCTGAAAGCTCATGCGGAAAAGCATTTCCCTTTTCCCCCAGTCCGACAACGCCCATGACTTCCTTGGCTCTTGCCCTGACCTGGGGTTTCTTCATTTTGATGACTTCCAGCGCATAGGTGATATTCTCAAACACCGTCTTGGTCGGAAGCAGTCTGTAATCCTGGAATACAACGCCGATATTTCTTCTGTAAATCGGGACCTGCGATGCCCTCAGGGAGCCGACATCAATGCCGACAACCTTGACGACGCCCTTGGTCGGAACCTCTTCACCGTCAAGCAGCTTGATCAAAGTCGACTTGCCGGAGCCGGTCGGGCCGATGATATAAATGAATTCCCCCTGCTCAACGGAGATATTGATATCATAAAGAGCGTTGGTACCATTCTTGTATTTCTTATAAACATGAGTGCATTCAATCATGGACACCCTCCTTATACGCAAATGATGCGCACCTTCGGTCTGAAGATACGCATGGTATTATAACATAGTCGTCTGAAATCGCTTCAGATGTTCGGTGAAGAATAGGTGAATCCTTCCCCGAGCATATCGGATGTATCGGTGATAATCACGAATGCATGGGGATCGATCGAGCGGATCAGATCCGTCAGAGCGATATACTGTCTTTCCGAAACAACGCAGAGAATCATTTTGCGCTGGCTTCCGGTAAAGCCGCCCTGGCAGTCAAAGATGGTGGTGCCGCGGTTGATTTTTTCCTCGATGCCTTTTTTGATCTCCTCCCAGCGGTCGGAGATGATCTGCACATTTTTGACGCGCACGCCGCTGCCCGCCTCGAGAATACGGCGGATCGCAAATCCGGAAGCCATGACCGAAATCAATCCCAGCAAAGCCGCGGAAAGATCATAGGCAAGAATACCGGCCACCACGGTCAGGCCATCGGTGATCATAACCAGGGTGGAGACCTTGATGCCGGTCAGCTTGTGGATGATCAGCGGCGGAATATCCATACCGCCGGTGCTGGCCCCGGTTCTCATGACCAGTCCGATTCCCGCACCGCCAAGCAGTCCCGCATAGAAGGATGCCAGCAGAGGATCAATGGTCAGATCCACCGGATGGCGGGAGAGGATGGTTGTAAACACCGGATAGGCAAGTGAGCTGATCAGGGTATTTCCCGCAAATTCCTTGCCAAGCACAAAGCTGCCTGCGATGAACAGTCCGATGACAGCCGCATTGGCGAACAGCAGCTTGTCAAAATGGAAAAAAGGTTCCAGGGCAACGGCAAGGCCGGCCACACCGCCGGAAAGAATATTGTAAGGCAGAATGAACATTTCGACCGAGACGGCCAGAATAAATGTTCCCGTTAATGTCAGTAAAAGATCTGTAAGTGTTTTGCGCATCAACAAGATTATAGCATATGGATGACATCTTAAACTTTATGAAATCGATCCCTTGGCATTCTTAAGAAAAGATTGAATGAGCGCCCAGATCATTTACAATGAAACTCATGAATACGAAGCGTTCCTCAAAACTGATCTGGCTTCTGCCGCTGTTATGGACAGCCGTGATTTTCAGCGCTTCATTGCAAAGCGGTCGACAGTCCGGCGCCCTTTCCGGAAACATCACCCGTGCCGTGCTGGAGTTTCTTTCCTCTTTCGGCATCCGGCTTTCCTTTGACACCGCTCATTTTCTGATGCGCAAAGGCGCCCATTTCAGCGAATATGCCGTGCTTGGCCTTCTCGTATCCATAGCCCAGAGAAAAGCACCGCTGATCAGTCACGGTGCCCTTTGTATATCTTTGTGGATGATTGTGCCGCTCATTGACGAAAGCATTCAGCACTTTGTCTCAGGCCGCTATGGCGCATTGTCCGATTCCGCCATTGATCTTTGCGGATTTCTTAGCGCCGTGCTCCTCTTTCATCTTTTCACCCGCCGGAAATAATCATTCCCTGGCGATATCGGCGGTCATGCCTTTTGTCAGCTCAATCAGTTCAGCAGGATTGACCTCCACCTGAACCCCGACGCGTCCGCCGGAAACCATGATCGAATCATAGAGAATGACCGTCTCATCAAAGACGGTTTTAAATTGCTTTTTCATGCCCACGGGACTGCAGCCGCCATGAATGTATCCGGTGGTTTTCAGAAGATCCTTCTGGGGAATCATCGCCACCGCTTTCACACCCGCCGCTCTGGCCGCCGCCTTGAGATCCAGTTTCATGGCAACCGGAATCACAAAGACATAATGTTCGCCGTCATCCCCTTTTGTGACCAGGGTTTTATACACCTGATCGGGATTCTCTCCGCATTTTTTCGCCACGGATACTCCGTCGATAGCGCCGTCATCGGTTTCATAGGTATGTTCCACATAGGCAATGCCGGCTGTTTCCAGCATCCGCATCGCATTTGTTTTCGCCTCTTTTTTTGCCATAATGCCCCTTTCATTCAAAATCCCGGTCATGCCGGGATTGTTTTCAGTGATCGGAAAGCAGGATGCGGTCGTCGTCCAGCTCCTCTTTCGCCCCTTCGCGGAAGCGCCTCAGCAGTTCCTCCATGGTGAGACTTTCCCGCTCCTCACCTTTCAGGTCAAGGATAATACGGCCGTCCGCCATCATCAAGGTTCGGTTTCCGGTTTTCAGGGCCTGGTGCAGGTTGTGGGTGATCATCAGGCAGGTGGTATGATTGGCCGCCACGATCTCTTCGGTCAGTTTCATGATTTTCTCAGCCGCAGCCGGATCAAGGGCGGCGGTATGTTCATCCAGAAGCAGCAGTTTCGGCGGAACGATGGTTGCCATCAATAATGTCAGCGCCTGTCGCTGTCCGCCCGAAAGGGTTCCCACCTGGGTATTCATTCTGTCCTCGAGTCCCATTTCCAGCAGTCTCAGCTTTTCCTTGAACATCTCATGATCCTTCTTTGAGATGCGGCTGAAGGAATCGGTGGAATGACCCGCCCGCAGAAAGGCAAGAGCGAGATTCTCCTCGATCGTCATATGCGGTGCGGTTCCTTTCAAAGGATCCTGGAACAGTCTGCCGATGTATTTGGAACGTCTGTGATCCGGCTGGAATGTGATATTCTCCCCATCCAGAATGATCTTTCCCTCATCGGCGAGAAACACCCCCGCGATGGCATTGAACAATGTCGATTTGCCGGCTCCGTTGGAACCGAGAATGGTGATGAAATCCCCGTCATTCACAACCAGGTTCATATGGGAGATTGCCTTCTTCTCATTGATCGTGCCGGGATTGAAGACTTTTGAAAGATTCTGTATTTCCAGCATATCAGAGCGCACTCTCCTTTCTTTCCCTCGCCTTTGTGGCAAGGTTTGCCCGGATGGTCGGGGCGGCGATGGCCAATGCGACGATCACAGCCGTCATCAGCTTGAGACATTCAATCGGCAGGATTCTTGTCTGCAGGATCAATGCATAGATGAAACGGTAAATGATATTGCCGACTAAGCACGCCAATATATTGCGGCCGATCGACTTTCGGCCTGAGATCACCGTTTCACCGATGATCAATGAGGCAAGACCGATGACCACAATGCCGGTGCCTGCATTGATGTCGGCGCTCTTCTGCATCTGGCCGACCAGGCCGCCGCAAAGACCGGTAAAGCAGTTGGCCAGAATCAGACCGACGGCAATGGTGAATTTCGGATTGATGCTGGAAGCGGATACCATGTCCAGATTGTCGCCGGTGGCGCGGATGGAAAGACCGAGCCTGGTCCGTAAGAACCATCTCATGAACAGCATTCCCAGCGCGCTTGCCGCAAAGACAACCGCAAACTGATACCAGCCCCCGAAGATGCCCATATCTCTGGCCATCGTGAAGATGGTGGTCTGCTTGAGCAGCGAAACATTGGCGCTCCAGCCCATCGCCATCAGGTTGACGGTATATAAGCCGGTGTTGGTGACAATGCCGGCCAGAATCGAGGGAACCCCGAGTCTGGTCTGCAGAAAGGCCGTGACATAGCCCGCACAGCCCCCGCCGATCACTGCCATCAGAATGCCCAGCAGCGGATGTCCCGCCGCCGCTGCGGAGACACTGAGTGCCATGCCGAAAACAAAGCATCCGTCGGTTGTGAGATCAGCGATGTCAAGCACGCGGTAGCTCAGAAACAGAGCCAGAGCCACCAGCGAGTATACGCATCCAAGCGTAAGAGCGGTCTGTGCGATATGCAGCATGTTTATCCTCCGGTCAAATCAGATCAGTCTTCTGTGGTGGTCACTTCAACGAGTTCGCCGAACTGTGCAAAGACGGAAGTGTCGATGCCGAGCGCTTCTGCGGTATCGGTGTTTACTGTGATGATGCCGCCGGGCATCACTTCATAGCTCTTGAAATACTTTGCATTTTCAATGCCGTTGGCCATCATGTCATAAGCCAGATCAGCTGTTTCCTTACCAAGGTCTGTGTAATTGACACCGCATGTGGCGAAGGCGCCGTTTCTGACGAAGGAGTCCGCACCCGCATAGTGGGCAATGCCCGCTTCCGCAAGAACCGGAGCGATGGTCAGTTCCGCATCCATGATCACATTGTCGGTCGGTGTAAACACCGCGTCGCAGCCGCTGGCAACGATGGAGCTGACGGTCTGGATGACCTCATCTCTTGTGGTCGGGGAACCGAAATCCTCATAAGCAATTCCCTTGTCATCCAGATATGCCTTTGCTTCAGCAACCGGACGGGTGCTGTTTGCTTCGGACGGGGAATATAACAGAGCGATTTTCTTTGTGTCGGGTTTTGCCGCGAAGATCATGTCCATGATCTGCTCGGTATTGAGCGCGTCGCTTGTTCCGGTGACGAAGTCTGTATCCGTGAGGCCTGCGCCTTCAGGATCGGAGATCGCCGCGAAGATGACCGGTGTCTTTGTGTCTTCAGCCGCCACATACATGGTCTGGGCTGCGAGGGTTGCGATCGGCACGATCGCATCAACACCGCTGACAATCGCATCGGAGCCGATGGACTGCAGGGTGGAAGGATCATTGTTTCCGGAATAGAGCTGATACTCAATGGTGACGCCGTTTGCCTTTGCCAGCTCATCGAATTCAGCCATCACGGCATTGGCAATCTCATCCAGGGAAGCGTGGTCGAGCTGTTTGACAACCGCCACTTTATAAGTTTTTGCCCCGGCGGCGTCATCCTGTGCGGGAGTGTCTGCCGCTGAAGAATCCGAGCAGGCTGTCAATGAAACAGCGAGAAGTGATGACAGTAATACGGATGTGAACTTTTTCATGTGATTTCCTCCCTTTCCCGATGCATTTCATGAGATTTGAAACAAAAAGCGCCTGTCCGTAAAGGACAGGCACTGTGCCTGCGGTACCACCTTTTTTGACAGCTCACGCTGTCCTCTCCATGAAAATGCAATCACATTTTCTGCCCTTTAACGCTGGCAATGCGTCAATGGATACTCGCAATTGCTTTCACCATGCCCTCATGGGTCCATTTGCATACCGCTTCGCTGCCGGGCTCTCACCTGCCCCGGCTCTCTTTGAGCCGCCAATATGTTTGATCTCCCAATCACCGGTTTTCGAGGGAATCATAACGGGAATCAAAATGCATGTCAACGCAATTTGATGCGTTTTCAATCATTTCTGCATTATTTTTCTGAAAACTTTTACACAATTGTTTCATATTTCAATGATCCGTGAACGGCATCCATCTGTGCTATATTTGTTTCATGAGTGAAAAAGCAAACGACAATATCGAAACAAAAAAACAGGAACATCTGGACAAGGCGGCGAAGACACTGACTGAGATTTACCGTCAAATGGAATCAATCCGCTCCGCCTCAGTGCTGAACAAGCTGGAAATGCTGGCGAACCGGATCAAGGATCTGCGCGATGTGCAGTATCTCTTTGACAGCGGCGAATATGAGCTCGACAGACTCTATGACCGCTACCTCCCCTATCTTCTGCTGGTCATCGGCAATTATGCCGAAATCGAGGAGACCGGCCATGATCCCATTGAGGTGCAGAAGGTGCGCGAAAAGCTGCTCAAGGCGCTGGACACCCTGATCGATGTCATTCTCAACATCCGCGACATCCTGCCCCAGGATGAAATCTCAAAAGCCAAAGCGGAAACCGAGGCGAAAAAGAAAAAAGAGGAACTCGATCAGATGTTCCCGAAGATCGACGAAATCAAAGGCCTGAAATGAGCTTTTTTTCGTTGCGCATTTTTCAAAATCTTTCCGTTTTGTCAGGCGCAAAGCCTGCCCGGATGGTTTCAATGGACACGCGGAATTCATTAAACTAAAATAAGCCCATGAATATTTACGATTTATATATTAATGAAGACGATTATCCGGATCTGAATGCGGATGACGCAGTCAGACATCTTTCGGAAGCGATTCAGATCAACACAACCAGCTACATGGACACATCAAAGATTGATTATCAGGCCTTTGATCTGTTCCATGAAAAAATCAGGCAGTGGTATCCGCACATCATGAAACATGGCGAATACATGGAAATTGATCACAGCGTGCTGATCCGCATTGAAGGCAGTGATTCATCCCTGAAACCCGCTCTGTTCATGGCCCACCAGGATGTCGTGCCGATTGCGGAAGGAACTGAAAACGACTGGATCCACGCCCCTTTCAGCGGCGATATCGCCGATGGATACATCTGGGGCAGAGGCGCCTTTGATATCAAGGAAATGCTCATCGCGGAGCTGGAAAGTCTGGATTATCTGCTTTCAGGCGGAAAGCGTTTCAGACGCACGCTTTATCTGGCCTTCGGGCAGGATGAGGAAGTGATCGGCTCCGGCGCCATCGCCATTGCAAAATATCTGAAAGAACAGGGTGTTGAACTGGAGTTTGTGCTGGATGAAGGCGGCAGAATCACAGACGGCGAAGCATATGGGGCTGAAATTGCCATCGGCTCCATCGGCATGTATGAAAAAGGATATGCCGATCTGAGACTCAGCGCGGAATCATACGGCGGCCACAGTTCCAATCCGTTCCACGGCACTTCGCTTCAGGCTCTGGCAAAGGCGATCACCGAAATCTGCGATCATCCGCTTGAAAGCGCACTTCCTTCCAGCATCAGGGAAACACTGCGGATTCTGACCCCGTATATCAAAAAAGGTCCGCTGAAAGAAGCACTCAGTGATATCGATGCCAATGAGAAACAGATTATCGACTATTATCTGTCACAGCCGGAACTCAATTCCCAGGTTCATACAACCATTGCCCCGACCATGATCACCAAAGGATCAGACGCCGGCAATGTCATGCCCCAGCATATGGAGGCGGTCATCAATTTCCGCCTTGCACCGCAGGATTCAGACGCGAAACTGCTGGAACACTGCCGTAAACTGATCGGTCCGGATATTCAGGCAGACTTCGTTGTTGCCAATGAGGCGTCCCGGGAATCAAGATTCGATACTACCGGATATCATTGTCTGAACAATGTTCTTACACATTATTTCAAGGATATCGTGTTTGTTCCGTCCGTGAACACCACCTCGACAGATGCCCGCAGCTATGAGGGAATCTGTGATTGCTGCATGCGCTTTGAACCGTTCTTTGAGGATCAGAAAATCCGGGCCTTAGGTGTGCACGGTACCAATGAGCGGATATCCGTGCGCGCCTATCTTCAGGGGATCAGGGTGCTGATCCGCATGATGGATGAAACATGTCAGTCATATGTCTTGATTTAATAAACTGATTTGGTATATATACGTTTGTCAGGTTAAATATATGAATGAAAAATTACTGCAGCTTCTGATCGATTCTTTCTGGAAAATATTGATAGCCGGCATCCGGGTGACCATTCCCCTTGCCATGCTTTCATTTTTATTCGCACTGGTGATCGCCGTTCTGGTGGCTGTGATCCAGTATGCCAACATCAAGGTTCTGCGACCGTTTATCCGGTTCTATATCTGGATTATCCGCGGCACACCGCTGCTTGTGCAGCTGTATGTTGTGTTCTACGGTCTGCCTTCCATCGGCATCGTTCTGCCGGCCTTCCCCTCGGCGGTCTTCTGCCTTGCGGTCAATGAAGGCGCCTATATGGCTGAAAGCATGCGTGCCGCTCTTGAGGCGGTGCCCAAAGGTCAGCTGGAAGCGGGCTATTGCGTGGGCATGAGCTATTGGCAGATCATGCGCAGGATCATCCTGCCCCAGGCCTTCCGCACAGCTTTCCCGTCATTGTCAAATTCGTTTATTTCAATGATCAAGAGCACATCGATGGCATCCACCATCACCGTTACCGAAATGCTCAGACAGACACAGATCATCAACGGCCGTGTCTATCAGTCATTCGCCCTGTATATGGAAGTCGGTCTTGTTTATCTGATTTTCTGCACCGTTCTGACATGGCTGCAGAGCTATGGTGAAAAGAAGCTCAGCGCTTACGGAGGCACCAGATGATCGATGTACAGAATGTGACCAAATCATTCGGCAGCTTCGGCGCTTTGCGCGGAGTGAGCCTGCATGTGGACAAAGGCGACGTGGTCGCCATTCTCGGACCTTCCGGCTCCGGCAAGACAACCCTGCTCAGATGTATCAACTATCTTGAGATCGCCGATTCAGGCACAATGACCTTTGACGGCGAGAGCTTCGATATGCATTCCATCAGCAAAAAGGACATCAGCCGTCTCAGACGGAAAACCGCATTTGTGTTCCAGAACTACAACCTGTTTCTCAACAAGACGGTTCTGCAGAATGTAACGGAAGGTCTGATCATCGCCCGCAAAGTTCCCAAAGAGGCAGCTGAAAAGAAAGCCATCGCAGCGCTTGAGAAAGTCGGCATGGCCGACAGGCTGGATTCCTTCCCTTCACAGCTGTCAGGCGGTCAGCAGCAGCGTGTCGCCATCGCCCGTGCCCTGGCGGCGGATCCCGAAATCATCTACTTCGATGAGCCTACCAGCGCGCTTGATCCCGAGCTGATCGGCGAAGTGCTTTCCGTCATGCGCGATCTGGCAAAGGAAGGAATGACGATGCTGGTGGTCACCCACGAAATGAATTTTGCCCGCAACGTTTCCAATAAGGTGATCTTCATGGAAAACGGTCAGGTCATTGAATCAGCCGATTCAAAAACCTTCTTTGAAAACCCCAAAGAAGAACGTACAAAGCTTTTCATCCAGACAATCCAGTCTGGCCGAGAATAGGAGGAAAGAAATGAAAAAGACATTCAACATGTTCCTGAGTGCAGCCATGGCTTTAAGCCTTGCGGCATGCTCAGGCAATTCACCGGCTCCCGAAGAAACCGCAGAAACTGATACAGCTGAAACAAGTGTTCTTGATCAGGTCAAGGAAAGAGGATATCTGATCATCGGTACCGAAGGCGTCTGGTCACCCTGGACATATCATGATGAAAAAACTGATGAGCTGACCGGTTTTGATGTGGAAGTCGGCAGAGAAATCGCAGCCGCGCTCGGCGTTGAGGCACGCTTTGAAGAAACTGACTGGGGAAGCCTTCTCTCCGGTGTCTCCGCAGGCCGTTTCGACATTATCTGCAACGGTGTCGGATATACAGAAGAGCGTGCACAACAGTATGAATTCTCCGATCCGTATGTCTATACAAGAAAAGTTCTGATCGTTTCATCTGAAAACGACTCCATCCATTCATTTGAGGATCTTTCCGGCAAGACAACCGCGAACTCCCCCAACTCAACCTATGCGACCATCGCGGAAGAATATGGCGCCACTGTCGAATACATCGACACATTCGGTGAAACCATCACCCTTCTCGAACAGGGAAGAATCGATGCCACCATCAATTCCGAAGTTTCCTATCTGGACTATATGAGCCAGCATCCCGAAGCAAAGATCAAGATCGTCGCTGAGAGCGAAGGCGAAGCCGTCTGCTACCCCGTCAAGAAGGGTGAAACAGAACTGTGCGAAGCCGTCAACAAGGCCCTTGCAGATCTGCGCTCCTCAGGCAGACTGGCAGAGCTGTCCGAACAGTTCTTCGGCGCAGACATCACAAACAAATAAGAATCATAAAAAGCTGTTCAGCTTCCAGATTATTCTGAAAGCCGGACAGCTTTTTTACATGAAAAAGGCCCGCCTTCATCAAGCGGGTATTATTTTTCTCTGAGAATATCGTCCTGGAACTCTCTGGAAAGATCCAGCATATCGGCATACAGCTTGCGGAAATAGACCCGGATATCATCATCCTGAATCCTGGAAACATTGGTTTCGATGATCTGCTTTTCCCTTGAGGAATCAAGGATCGGAAGCCTGTTTTCAATTTTGTAGTCGATGATATCGCGCACCACCTCAAATCTTTTTTCAAATAATTCCGCCAGACGGGCATCAATGTCATCAATTGCCTGCCTGTCCAGATCCAGCCTTGTTGTCATAATCCCTCCTGTTACCATCCCATAAATCATTATATGCACACTCATTTCAAAAATGCACGTGAGTATTTTGTGTAAGATTCTCGTCGTTATGATAGAATAATTTACTATAAAAAAAGGATGGATCTGACCATGGGAAAAAACTTCGTATTTATATCTCCAACCTTCCCGAAGACATACTATCAGTTCCCCAAAGCCTGGAAAGAACTTGGCGGAACCTCGTTATGCATCGGCGAGGACAGCTGGGAATCCCTTTCCCAGGAAATGAAAGAAGCCTGCACGGAATACTACCGTGTCGACTCCATGATGGATTACGACCAGATGTACAGAGCTGTTGCCTGGTTTGCCCACAAGCACGGTAAGATCGACTGGCTGGAATCCAACAATGAATTCTGGCTTGAACAGGACGCAAGACTGCGTACTGACTTCAACATCACATCCGGAGACAACTCCGAGGATGTCATGCGTTTCAAGCGCAAGTCAAACATGAAAGCATACTACCACAAGGCAGGTGTTCCGGTGGCCAGATACCACCTGACCACAACCCTTGAGGAAGGCAAGAAATTCGTGGCCGAAGTCGGCTATCCTGTCATCGTCAAACCGGATGGAGGCGTTGGCGCAAGCGCGACCTGGAAGATTAAAAATGATGAGGAGCTGGCTGAATTCTATCAGAAGGATCTGCCCACCCAGTACATCATGGAGGAATTCGTTCCCGGATATATTGTTTCCTTTGACGGCATCACCGATCAGGACAACAACATCATCTTCAAGACAAGCCATACCTTCCCGGAGCCGATCATGGACATCGTCAACTCCAAGGGGGAATGCTATTACTGGAGCGAAAGAGTGATCCCCGAAGACCTCGACAAGGCGGGTACCGCTGTCATCAAGGCCTTCAACATCCGCGGCCGTTTCTTCCATACCGAATACTTCCGTCTTTCCGAAGACAAGGAAGGCCTCGGTAAAAAAGGTGACGTTGTCGGCCTTGAAGTCAACATGCGTCCGCCCGGAGGATACACTCCCGACATGATGAACTTCGCCAACAACATCAACGTCTATGCCATCTATGCAAGAATGGCAATGTACAACAACACCGACTACAAGACAGACAGACCTTACTCCTGCGTCTATTGCGCAAGAAGAGACGGTCTGGTCTATGAGCACAACGCGGCTTCCGTATTCTCAAGATACGGCAAAAACATCTGCATACATGACCGCATGGCGGAACTGCTCGCCGAAGCGATGGGCAACGAATTCTATGTCGCCCGCTTTGAAACGGATGAGGAATGCCGCGAATTCATTAAGTTCGTGCTCGAGAAAGCAAAGGATCAGGATTGATGAAAACAGAATACTACAAAGAATACAGCCCGAGCCTTGGCCGGGACATGGAATACAAAGTCTACGGACACGCTGGCAGACCGATGCTCGTCTTCCCCTGCCAGGACGGCCGCTTCTTCGACTTCGAGGACAGAGGCATGGTTGAGGTCGCAAGACCGTTCATTGACGCCGGCAGAATCCAGCTGTTCTGCTGCGATTCCAACGACCAGAATTCCTGGAGCCGTGTCAACGACTGGGACAACCGCGACCGCATCCAGCAGCAGGAGGCATACTACCGCTACATCTGCAATGAGCTGTGCCCGCGCATCTTCGATATCAACGCCAATGCCAACGGCGGCAATTATGCCGAAGGCATCCTGACCGCAGGCTGTTCCATGGGCGGCACCCACGCGCTCAACTTCCTGCTCAGAAGACCTGACATCTTCGCCGGCTGCATCGCTATGAGCGGCGCCTACAACGCAAGACTGTTCTTCCCGGATTACATGGATGATCTGGTCTATGCCAACTCGCCGGTGGATTATATTGAAGGAATGCCCTATGATCACCCCTATGTTGAAATGTACCGCAACCGCGAAATCATCGTCGTCTGCGGACGGGGTGCCTGGGAACATCCCATGCAGGAGGATTCCGCAAGACTCCAGGAGCTCTTCGGATACAAGAACATTCCTGCCCATATCGAATTCTGGGGCAATGACGTGGCGCATGACTGGCCATGGTGGCTCAAGGAATTCCCCTATTATCTCGACTGGGTCTGCTGAAACCAAAAGTCCGCTTCGCGCGGGCTTTTTCTTTTTCCCCATTGAAAAAGACCTGTTCCCGCAAAGGAACAGGTCCTGAGTTCATGGATTATTTTGCGTAGTCAGCCGCGCTCTGGCCTGCGATCAGACCGAATACGGTGAAGTCCGCAACAGCGTTTCCGCCAAGACGGTTGGAACCGTGGACACCGCCGGTGACCTCGCCTGCCGCGAAGAGACCCGGGATTGCCTCGCCCTCAGTGGAGATGACTTCCGCTGCGGAGTTGATCTTCAGACCGCCCATGGTGTGGTGAACACCCGGCTGAACGGTCAGCGCATAAAGTGTGCCTTCAAGCGGATTTGCGAAGGAAGTGCGTCCGAAGTCCGGATCGTTCTTTGCCTCGACATATCCGTTCCATGTGGAGATGGTTTCCGCAAGAGCAGCCTCATCAACGCCCATTTCCTTCGCCAGTGCCTCAGGAGAATCGCCTGTGACTGTCCAGCCCTTGGAAACATAGCCCTGGATGACTGCGGATGCGTCATACATCTTCTGGTCAACGATCAGCCATGCATAGCCGCCTGTCTGATGGTTTTCAGCATCGGATACCTTGTCACGGGTGGAGACTTCGTCATAGAAACGCTTGCCTTCCGCATTGACCAGGATCGCGCCGTCGCCGCGCAGACCTTCTGTGATCAGGTTTGCGGAACCGTCGTCCGCAACGTGAACAGTCGGATGGAGCTGGATCTGATCCATGTCAACAGTGTCGGCACCGACCGCCTGGCCCATCTGGATGCCCTGGCCGAGAATGCCCGGAGCGTTGGTTGTGATATATCCGTCAAGAGCCGGATTGAGTTCCTTGATCATGTCATTGTTTGCACCGAAGCCGCCGGTTGCGATGACAACGGACTTCGCATTGACAGTGACCTTTTCACCGGAAGCGCCTTCTGCGACAACACCGCATGCCTTGCCTTCATTCATGAGAATGGTATTGGCGGTTGTGGAGAAGAGAATCTCGATGCCGCGATCATTCACATTCTTTTCCAGAATCGGGATCACATATGCGCCGACGGAGACAACCTTGCCCTCGTCGTTGACTGGACGGTGGATACGCTTGACGGAAGCGCCGCCGAATGATGATACATTGTGCAGAGTTGCGCCATGCTCATCCAGCCAGTCGATTGCGTCTGCGGAGTTTTCAGCCAGTGTCTTGACCAGTTCGATATCATTGAGACCGCTGCCTCCGACCATTGTGTCGAGTTCAAACAGTTCAACGGAATCAAAATAGCCTTCCGGCTTTGCCTGATAGGCAGCCCACTGATCTGCAACAGTGGCAGCCAGTTCCTTGACAACATCAGCGTTGGCGCCGCTGTAGCTTTCAACCGCCGTCAGTCTTGCCTCAACGCCTGCGTTTTCACCGAATTCATTATCGTCCTGATAAACAGTCTTGGCAGCATTCATACCGCCGGTGGAACGGACGGAGTTGCCGCCGCTCATGGCTGTGCTTTCCAGAATGACAACGCTCTTGCCTGCATCAGCAGCTGTGATCGCCGCGATCATGCCTGCGCCGCCGGCACCGACAACAACGACATCAACATCTTTTGTGACATCTTCCGCAGCAGCTGCTTCGCCGCCTTCCTTCTTCACAAGATCCTCAGGTTTGAGGCCTGCTTCGGACAGCGCGCTCTTTGCGGCTTCGATGATCGCCGTGGAAGTGACTGTCGCACCGGATACCATATCGACATCCAGTGAATTGGCAGCCACGATCGCACCCGGCATGGATTCAATCGCCTTGGAACCGATACCGTCGGTTTCACCCGGGCCTTCTGCTTTGAAGTCAGTGATGACACTGTCTTCGAGTGTGATGGTGACCTTGACAGGATTGTCAGGTCCGCCCTGACCCGTCGCTTCACCGGAGAATGTTCCGGAGACACCGCTTCCGCCGGAAGCTGTGCCTGACTGGCACGCAGCCATGGATAAAGCCATCGCCGCAGCCGCAAGCATACTCATTACTTTTTTCATTGTTATTTCCTTTCCCTTTCCTCACTGTCATGGCTCGACAGATTTGGCAATAACATTTTACTTTGCCATCCGTTTCTGTGCAATTGATATTATCGCCGATTCATGACATGACACGTAACATAGAGAGGGCTTGCTCTTTCAAAAGTTTTCACCTTCTGCTAATATTACTGTGTTTCATCTGCGGGGATATGGTGGAATTGGCAGACACGTCAGATTTAGGATCTGATGCCTCGTGCGTGCAGGTTCAAGTCCTGTTATCCTCACTGAAAAAATGAGATTCCATTCTTATGTGAAAGAAGAACGGGATCTCATTTTACGTTGTGTCAGATCTTAAGCTTTAACTGATGCAATTCTGCCAGAATTCCACCGCATGATCCAGCCACCCTTCCGCATTTGTGCCTGTAACGAGCCCGAAGCCGTGGGAAAGGCCGTCAAAGATTTCAATTTCTGCTGCTGTTCCATCAGCTCTGATCTTTTTGATTCTGTTCTGCATTGTGCGCCAGTAAGCAATCCCGTCACCGGTTCCCACCGCACTGTAAGTAGGCGGCTCATTGCCATAGACTTCTGAAAGACCTGTGTAATTGACAATCACAGCGCCGGGACGGGGATATTCCTTTTCACCGAAGCTTTCCGTTCCATAGCTGCCAAGCCATGCGGCCATTCTTCCTCCGGCACTTCCTCCCCAGAGGGAGTATTCTTCCGGATCAATTTTCAGATCTTCCGCATGTTCGTAAATAAATGCGATGGCCCTTGCCAGATCTTCGCAGGCAGTCTCTGCGCCGGGTCTGTAGATCAAAGCAAACGCATTGTATCCCTTTTCGGAAAGAGTGAGCGCATGGGGAAAGCTGTCATGCATGGCGCCGACATAGGCGAACCCGCCGCCGGCATTGACGATGGCAGTTTTCGCATATGGATCGCCTCTGAAAAAGAACAGGCCGGTATTCCTCTTTGCAGGATCCTCCTTCTTTTCCGCTTCCGTGTAAATATCGTAAAAGACTGTTTTCCCTGCTGAAGCATGTTCCCTCAGATAATTGCAGATGCGTACCGTCATGGCCGGATCGATATTGGAGTACCATGTCAGGCGGAGATCTTTGAGCGCGGTACCGCTCATATAGCCTCTGTTCACCGGAAAAATCATTCTTCCGTACTCTTCGAATACAGGATCATTCTGAACTTCGCTGATCAGCGTTTCTGCCGTATACGGTTCTGAAACAGCGGATGATGAATCCTCCTCTGTTTCGGTAAAAAACAGCGGCAGAGCGTTATACAGGAATTCCCGTACGGCATCGAAATCATGATACCCGCCTTCTTTCTGATAAAAGACATAGTGATCCGGCGTGAAGACGTCATCTCTTTTCAGTATCTCATCCGCCATGTCAATGGATTGAGATTTCACGGAATCCTGTGTTCCGACACAGTGAAAAATAAAATAGCCCCTCTCATCAAGATGATTCTCATTAACAATCTGTTCAATGAAATCCACATTCCTTTCAATCTGAAAATTGCCATAGGTTCCATAGTACCAGCTCGATCCGCTCATCGGCAGGAAGTAATGGATATAATCCGTGTCATGGCAGAACTGCAGCCATGTTGTAACGGAGCCAAGCGAGAAACCGCCGAAGGCACGGTGATCTCTGGAAGCTTTTAAGTCTTCATCCGAGACAGACTTTGCGTATGTATGGAATCTGCCTTCCACTGCAGGCATCAGGTTTTCTTCAAAATCACGGTGAAACTGTCTGAATTCAGCGATGGATCCGCTGAATCCCCTGTCGCTGTTTTCATTGTAAAAGGTTGATGAAACGATAATCACCGGTTTCACATCTCCGTTTCCGATGAGATGATCGAACATGTTTTTGGTCGGCGCATATTCAAAATATTCCCCGGCATGACCTCCCCAGCCATGCATGAGATACAGGATGTCATAACGTGTTTCCTCATCATTTTCATCATAGCCGTACGGTGTATAGACAAATGCGGTTTTGGCAACCGGCTCTTCGCCATTGACATAATCCTTTGCATCATAGTCAATCCTTGTGACAGTGCCGGGATGGTCAGAAGCTGTATTGTATAAGGCAGGAACACTCTTTGTGAATCCGGTCTGTTCCATCGTGTGGTTCTTTTCTGTACTCATATTCTCCTTCAAATCTGTTTCTGTATTTTCCTTTTGCGGTGCACAGGACATCATTCCTGCCGCACACACAAGAAGGCAGAGAGGCAAAATCATCCCGCTTCACTTCGTGCTCCTTTTCTCTTTCACTGCAGCGGGACAGCCCGAATGTTTCTGCTGCCCCGGTGTGATTGATTCTTATTTCTCAGTGTATATTCCTGTTGGGACAGACGGGCATAAACCGGCCTGAAGTGAATACTGCTGAAGCTGCTGATCATCACCGGATCATGATTCTTACTCAAAATTGCATCTTGTAACTGCCATTTTATGCAGGGACTCTTCCGTTACCTTATAAAACGGCTCATGCCTGTTCAGTGCTGCAATCAATGCCATTTCTTCTTCCGTGAGACGGAAATCAAACACGTTCGCATTTTCTTCGATATGGTCATATGATTTTGAGCCTGGCACCAGGCCGAAGCCCATCTGGATATGCCACCGGATGATGATCTGAACGGTACTTTTGCCGTATTTCTCAGCCATCTTTACAAGTGCCGGCTCGTTCAGCATTTCCGGCGAGCCATGACCGAGCGGAAACCATGACTGCAGACGGATTGCATTGGCATCGCAGTACGGTTTTCTTGTCTCAGCCGGGAAATACGGATGGCATTCCAGCTGCATGATCATCGGTCTGATTTTGCCATGGTCAATTACTTCCTGGATCTGATCTGTCTCGAAGTTGGAAAGTCCGATGGCGCGGATCTTGCCTTCCCTGTATGCCTTTTCCAGCATGCCCCAGGCATAGAGATAATTGTTCACCGGATGGTGCAGCAGCATCACATCGATATAGTCAACACCGAGTCTGATCAGCGTATCATCAATGGCCGTATCTTTTTCATAAAGCGTTGGTCCGAGTTTAGTTTCAACAAAATAGTCTTCCCTTTTCAGGCCGGATTTCTTTAAGCCAAGACCTACTTCGACCTCGTTGCCGTAGCGGTTGGCAGTATCGATCAGCTCATAGCCATGGTTCAATGCAAATGCAACATTGTCAATGATCAGATCACCGGACTGACCGATCGTACCGAAGCCGAGCTGAGGGATTTCCAGACCATTATTCAGTCTCATTCTGTTGTCTTTCATTTATCCCCCATTATCTGCTTCCTTGCCTCTTTGACAGAAGTGATCATTCCCATATATTCCATTCCATAGAGACCGGCAAAACGTTTCATCGTATACTCACCGGCTTCCATCATCCACGGTTCCGGGGAAGCACCTTGGTAAATAAACCACAGCTGTATTCCTTTCAGTTCACCCGGTTTTACCGGTCCGTAGAAACGGTCCAGAAGATTACGTACAGATCCGCAGATGTTATGCCAGTAGACCGGCGAGCCGATGATCAGCACATCCGCTTTTTTCATTTCATCAAGCACTTCCTCAAACTGATCACCGGGAAGTGTCTGGCCGTATGCATTGATGCGGTAATCTGTCAGGCTGAGAGTTTCTGCTTCTGCTCCGTTTAACAGTGCTTCAGCGATCGCAGCGGTATTGCCCTGTCTTTCCGGGCTCCCATTGATAAATAGTATTTTTTTCATATCTTACTTTCTCTTTCTTTTTATATCTGTGTTTTCAAAAAACCAGCGGACTGCTGGTTTTTTATGAAGAATCAGTGTACAAGTGCTGTGAATGTGAACTGGATGAGTTTCCAGTCTTCGCTCTGCTTCTGATAGACCTCTGTCACCATGAAGTGATGGGTTGTCGGACTGCCGTTCAGCATCAGTCCGTAATCGACATCTGTCAGAACGATGGCGGTATCACCGAAGGCATGTAATTCACGGTTATGGACGGTGATGTCTGTCGGCTGGAAGATGCCGTCGGTATAGTATTTTACTTCCTTGTCGAGATTGGCATTGGTGCCGATATGCACGAAATTGCAGTTGGGATCAGCGATCGCGTACATGGTCCCGCCATCGCTGTTTTTCATGGCGTCAAGATATTTTTCTTTGTTTTCTGATACATA